>NZ_JBEOXE010000039.1:0-79172 GCF_040296485.1 Streptomyces sp. NPDC002138
GCTTGGGGGGGGGGCCCCCCGCGGGGGGGGGGGGGGGGGGGGGGGGGGGGGGGGGGGGGGGGGGGGGGGGGGGGGGGGGGGGCCCTCGGCCGCCGATGCGGCCGCTGCCGCCGCCTTCTGTTCGGCCGCGGCCGCCGCGGCGGCCTTGCGCGCCGACTTCAGCGCGGCGCGGGCGCGTTCGCGCTGCTCGCGGTCGCGTTCCTTCTGCTCCGCCTTCTCCGCCTTCTCGGCGGCCCGCTCGGCCGCCTTCTCCGCCGTCTTGTCCGCGACGGCCTGCTGGGCTTCCACCAGGGATATCTGGCGGGTCTCCTCCACGGCCGGGATGAGCGGCGCGGGCGGAGCCTCGGGGGCGTCGAGCACGGCGTTCAGCATGGCGCGGGCCGCGGCGTCGTCGAGCCGGTGGGCCGGGTCCTTGGCGAGGAGTCCGTAGATGACCTCGGTGAGCGGACCGGCGTTCTTCGGCGGGTCGACCTGCTCGGTCATCACTGCGGTGAGGGTGGCGAGGGCGGAGCCCTTGTCGTAGGGCGGTACGCCTTCCACGGACGCGTAGATCAGGCCGCCGAGCGACCACATGTCGGCGGGCGGACCCGGCTTGTAGCCGCGGGCGCGCTCGGGCGAGATGTAGGAGGGCGCGCCGACGAGCATGCCGGTGGAGGTGACGGAGGGGTCGCCCTCGACCTGGGCGATGCCGAAGTCGGTGAGGACGACGCGGCCGTTGTCGGAGATGAGCACGTTGGACGGCTTCACGTCGCGGTGCAGGATGCCTTCGGCGTGCGCGGCCTTGAGAACGTCGAGCACGGCGAGGCCGACCTCGGCGGCGCGGCGGGGGGTGAGGGGGCCGCGCTCGCGGATGAACTCGGCGAGGGAGAGTCCCTCGATCAGCTCCATCACGATCCAGGGGCGGTCGTCCTCGTCGACGACGTCGTACACCGTCACGGCGCCGCTGCTGCGGATCCGGGCGATGGCCTTGGCCTCGCGCAGGGTGCGGGTGATCAGGCGGCGCTTCTCGTCCTCGTCGACGCCGTGGCCGAAGCGGAGTTCCTTGACGGCGACGGTACGGCCGAGGGTGATGTCCTTGGCCCGCCACACGGTGCCCATGCCGCCCTTGCCGAGGACCCGGCCGAGGCGGTAACGGCGGGCGAGGAGGCGCCCTTCGTCCTCCCCGGAGCCGGTCGGCGGTGACGCGGGCGTGGGCGCGACGGGCTTGCGCCCGGCCCGAGCCGCCGCGGACTCCCCGTCCCCGCCCGGCCCCCGCCCGCTGCGGCGCACGATCCCGGGCACGTCCAGCACCTCGGCCCCGACACCGTCGTCCAGAGCACCCCCGGCTCCCTGCGGCGCGGCGTCCTCGGGCTCCACGCCCTGAGGCGCGGCCGCCTTGGGCGCGGCATCCTCGGGCTCGGCACCCTTCGGCGCGGCGTCCTGGGGCGCAGCGTCCTTGCGCAACGCGACCTTGGTCCCGCCATCCTGCGCAGCCGCGGCCACCGGCTCTACACCCTTCGGCGCGTCAGCCTTCGGCGTGGCGGCGCGCTTCGGCTCGGCGGCCTTGGGCTGGGTGTCCTTCGGCGCGGCAGCCTCGGGCTCGGCGCCCCGGGGCTCGGCGGGCTCGGGCCCGAGCTCGGCACCCTTCGGGCCCGGTCCGCCCGATATCGGCCTCGCCGATGCCGACTTCGCCGGAGCCGACTTCGCCGGAGCCGGGTCGGCGTCCGCCTCTGCCGCCCGCTGCGCGGGGACATCGGCCCGGGCGTCCTTCCGCCCGCTCCCGGTCGGCTCCGCCGAACCGGCGTCGGACTTCGCGGCCCTCGCGGCCTTCGCCGGAGCCACGGATATCCGACCACCCTTCGCCCCCGCGACGCCTGACACCACGTCCTCCGGTTCCGCCGAACCAGCGGCGGCGGCCTCGGCGACCGGCGCCGGGTCAGCGGGGTCCGTACCGGCCCGATCGGCCCCACCGGCCGCGTCGGCCGACCGGGTCGGGCCCGGGACGGTCGTGGGCGCGCCCCCGGCGGGGTCCGGCGTCGAGGGGGATGCCGGTGTGTCCTCGGACGTTCCCGCGGGGGACTCCGGCTTGCGCTTGTGCTCCGGCTTCGACATGCGTCCCCTCTGCGATCGTGCCGCCTTCTCCGGCCGGCCCGTCATCCCGCTGGGCCCGACGTAACCCGCCCCGGCCGAAACCTCATTGTTCCTCACTCCGCAACGGACGGGTGTCGCGGGTCCACGGTTCCCCGGCCCGGAGGTCAGAGCGGAACGATGTCCGGAGCCCCCAACCTGGCCGCGTCCGCGGTCTGGTCGTCCGGCTGACGCTGCGACTCCCGTTCCGCTTGTACCCGCTTCTCGTAGTGTTCCACTTCCTTCGCGATCTGGCCCTCGTCCCAGCCCAGCACCGGCGCCATCAGCTCCGCGCACTCCCGCGCCGAGCGCGTCCCCCGGTCGAAGGTCTCGATGGAGATCCGGGTCCGCCGGGTGAGGACGTCGTCCAGGTGCCGCGCCCCTTCGTGCGAGGCGGCGTACACGATCTCGGCCCGCAGGTAGTCGTCCGCCCCCGTCAGCGGTTCCGCCAGGCCCGGGTCCGCCGCGATGAGGTCCAGCAGCTCCTCCGTCAGCGAGCCGTACCGGTTCAACAGGTGCTCCACCCGCACCACGTGAAGACCCGTCCGTTCGGCGAGCCGGCCCCGCGCGTTCCACAGCGCCCGGTAGCCCTCGGCCCCCACCAGCGGCACGTCCTCCGTCACGCACGGCGCGACCCGCTGGTCCAGCCCGTGCACCGCCTCGTCCACCGCGTCCTTGGCCATGACCCGGTACGTCGTGTACTTGCCGCCCGCCACCACGACCAGCCCCGGCACCGGGTGCGCCACCGTGTGCTCGCGCGAGAGCTTGCTCGTCGCGTCCGACTCGCCGGCCAGCAGCGGCCGCAGCCCCGCGTACACGCCCTGCACGTCGTCCCGGGTCAGCGGCACCGCCAGCACGGAGTTCACGTGTTCGAGCAGGTAGTCGATGTCGGCGCTGGACGCCGCCGGGTGCGCCTTGTCGAGGTCCCAGTCGGTGTCCGTCGTGCCCACGATCCAGTGCCGTCCCCACGGGATGACGAACAGGACGGACTTCTCGGTCCGCAGGATCAGCCCGGTCGCCGAGTGGATCCGGTCCTTCGGCACCACCAGGTGGATGCCCTTGGAGGCCCGGACGTGGAACAGGCCGCGCTCGGCGATCAGCGCCTGCGTGTCATCCGTCCACACCCCGGTCGCGTTCACGATCTGCTTCGCGCGGATCTCGTACTCGCCGCCGCCTTCGACGTCCTGGACGCGCGCGCCGACCACCCGTTCGCCCTCGCGCAGGAAGCCGGTGACCCTCGCCCGGTTGGCGCAGTGCGCCCCGTACGCCGCGGCGGTGCGCACCAGCGTGGCGACGTAGCGCGCGTCGTCCATCTGGGCGTCGTAGTACTGCAGGGCTCCGACCAGGGCGTCCTTGCGCAGCGCGGGCGCGATCCGCAGGGCCCGCTTGCGGGAGAGGTGCCGGTGGATCGGCAGGCCGCGGCCGTGTCCGCTGGACACGGACATCGCGTCGTACAGCGCGACGCCGGAGCCCGCGTACAGCCGCTCCCAGCCCTTGTGCTGGAGCGGGTAGAGGAACGGGACGGGCTTGACCAGGTGCGGCGCGAGCCGTCCCAGCAGCAGACCACGCTCCTTGAGCGCCTCGCGGACCAGCGCGAAGTCGAGCATCTCCAGGTACCTGAGCCCGCCGTGGATCAGTTTGCTGGAGCGGCTGGAGGTCCCGGAGGCCCAGTCGCGGGCCTCCACCAGGCCGGTGGAGAGGCCTCGGGTCACGGCGTCGAGCGCGGTCCCGGCCCCCACCACGCCCGCGCCCACCACGAGTACGTCGAGTTCTCGTTCGGCCATCCGGGCGAGCGCCTCGGCGCGCTGCGCGGGTCCCAGTGTCGCTGTCCTCACGGCTGCCTCCCGTTGATGCGGGTGATCCCGCTCATATCCCCCTTGGTCATGATTCTGACCGTGCGTCCCGACATCGGCCACCGCCTGTGGACAACACAGCGGTGACCTCCACCCCACAATGCCGCAGATCGGTCATATATACGCCTAGTCTGACATAGCGCCAGCTCCAGCTGTCCACAGGACTTGCGCGTTCAGCCCCCTCATGTCAGGGGAGGAAGGACGGCAACCCCCATGCCCGCTGACCTCGCCGTCATCGGACTCGGCCACCTCGGCCTCCCGCTCGCCCAGGCCGCCGTTTCCGCCGGTATCGAGACCGTCGGATACGACAGCGGACCCACCACCGACTCCACCCTCACAGCCGCCGAGATCCGCCGCATGTCGGCGGCGGGCTTCCGCGTCACCACCAACCCCGTGGAACTCGGCCGGGTCCGCACCGCCGTGATCTGCGCGCCCACCCGCCTCGGCGCCGACCGCGCGCTCGACCTGTCCGCCGTCGGCGAGGCGGGCCGCGCCCTGGCCGCCCGGCTGCGTCCGCACACCACCGTCATCCTCGAATCCGCCGCCCACCCGGGCGTCACCGAGGAATACTTGCGCCCCGTCCTCGAAGCGGGCTCGGGTCTGCGCGCGGGCCGGGACTTCCATCTGGCCTACTCCCCCAGCCGCCACGACCCCGGCAACCGGACGCACGGCATCGCCAACACCCCCAAGGTGATCGGCGGCCTCACCCCGGCCTGCACCGAGTCCGCCGCGGCCTTCTACGCGCGCCTCACCGAGAAGGTGGTCCGCGCCCGCGGCCTGCGCGAGGCCGAGACCGTACAGCTCCTGGAGACCAACTACCGGCACGTCAACATCGCCCTGATGAACGAGATGGCGGTGCTCTGCCACGACCTCGGCGTGGACCTGTGGGACGTGATCCGCTGCGCCGAGACCAAGCCGTACGGCTACCAGGCCTTCCGGCCGGGCCCGGGCGTGGGCGGCCACGGCGTCCCGCTGGACCCGAATTACCTCCCGCACACCACCCGCACCCCCGGGCACCCGCTGCGGATGGTCGGTCTGGCGCAGGAGATCAACGACCGGATGCCGCAGTACGTCATTCAACGCAGCGCGACCCTGCTCAACGAGCACGGGAAGTCCGCGCGCGGCGCGCGGGTGCTGCTGCTGGGCGTCACCTACAAGCCGGACCTGGCCGACCAGGAGGGGTCGCCGGCCCACGAGATCGCCAGCAGGCTGCTCGACCTCGGGGCCCTGATCAGCTATCACGACCCGTACATCGCGGGGTGGCGGGTGCGGGACCAGCCCGTACCGCGTGCCGAATCGTTGTACGAGGCCGCGGCCAACGCCGACCTGACGATCCTGCTCCAGCACCACCGCACCTATGACCTGCAAGGACTCGCGGTCAAGGCGCAGTTGCTCCTGGACACCCGGGGCGCGAGCCCGGTGGGGGCCGCGCACCGGCTCTGAAGGCCCCGTGAAATCCCCCCTCCGGGTGTCGTCGGCACCTGTTAGCCTGCGGCGTTCTTATTTCGCACTTACGTCCCCACGGCCATCCCTGGGGCACCCGTGCGCCTTGATCCCTGGGGGGGATTTCTTCATGAGCCAGCAGTTCCAGCCGCCCGCGCCCGACTCCGTCACCCCGGCCCCCGGCTACCCGGCCCCGCCCGCGCCGAAGGGCAACGTGGCCCTCGGCCTCATCGCGGCCGTCATCGCCGCCCTGATCGCGGCCGCCGTGTACGGCGCCATCATCGGCGCCACCGAGCACGAGATCGGCTACGCCGCGGTCGGCGTCGGCCTCCTCATCGGCCTGGCGGCGGGCAAGCTCGGCGGCCGCAACCCGGTCCTCCCGATCGTGGCCGCCGCGCTGTCCCTCGGTTCCGTCTACATCGGCGGCCTCGTCGGCGAGGCCATGATCGGCTCGAAGCAGCTGCCGCTCAGCGCGACCGAGCTGCTCACCGACCACCTCGACGTCGTGCAGCAAGCGTGGAAGGCCGACGCGGACGCCATCACCCTCGTCTTCTTCGTGCTCGGTGCGCTCGCCGCCTTCCAGACGGCCCGCAAGACCGCCGCCTGACAGCTCGCCGCACCACCGGCACACCACCCGCGGGGCCCCCGGCACACCACCGGCGGGCCCCCCGGCACATCACCGGCAGGGCGCTGAGCAGGCACGACCGGATCACGGAGCGACCCGGCCGCTGGTCTGGTCACATGCCCTGGTCATATGATCCGCGCGTGTCTGCTCATCCGCCGCTCGGTCGGCCCGTCTTCGACCCCGTCGACCGCAACCCGGCCCTCGCCGCCCTCCGTGCCGCCGTACAGCGCCAGGACTGGGCAGCCGTCGCCTACGGCTTCGACGCCCTGCCCCACGAACAAGAGCGGCCCGCGGCCTCCTGGGTCGTCACCGAGACCGCGGGAGCCGAGGAGTTCCTGGGCCGGGTCGTGGCGCACCGGCCCCACGACCCACTGGCCCGGACCCTGCTCGCCGACCGGTACATCCAGATCGGCTGGGAGATCCGCAGCGGCTCCCGCGCCGAGCACGTGTCCAAGGACCAGTTCCGGGAGTTCCACGCCTGCCTGCGGCGCGCCGAGGCGCTCCTCATCGACGTGTGCGCCGAGTACCCCACCTTCGGGCTGGCCTGGTTCCACCGGCTGGCCACCGCGCGCGGACTGGAGCTGGGCCAGAGCGAGGCCCGCCGCCGCTACGACCGGCTCTCCGAGTACCACCCGCATCACTACCCCGCGCAGGCGGCGCTGCTCCAGAAGCTCTGCCCGAAGTGGGGCGGCAGCTGGGAGGCCGCGCACGGCTTCGCGTGGGACGCCACCGTGAACGCACCGGCGGGCAGCCCCAACGGAGCCCTGGTCGCGCTCGCACAGATGGAGCAGTGGCTGGAGCTGGCCGGCGGCACGGCCAACGAGGCGAAGGCGTACCTGCGCGATCCCGCCCAGCACGCCCGGCTGCGGGATGCGGCCGCCCGGTCCGTCCTGCACCCGGCCGCCCGCGACAGCCCCCAGGCCGTCGGCGCGCACAGCGCCTTCGCGGCCGTCCACTCGGTGGCGGGCCGCCACGCGGAGGCCGCCCCGCACTTCCGTGCCCTCGGCAACCACGCCCACGAGTTCCCGTGGAGCTACGTCAAGGGCGGCGCCGAGGCCGCGTTCGTCCGTAACCGCGACATCGCCCTGGCCCAGGGCTAGGGGGGCACTCCAATGAACACCGACAACGGCTCGTACGGCGGCTCGTACGGCGGCCCGTACGGCGGCCCGTCCGCAAGCTCGTACACCGACACCGACACCGGCTCCTATGTCGTCGACGGCATCCGCCACACCACGGTCGGCGGCATCCGCACCGTCCTCGCCCCGCGCTCCGGCCCCGTCACCGCCGGGCTGCTCTTCCGGGTCGGCCGCGCCGACGAGACCCTCGCGACCAGCGGGATCACCCATCTCGTCGAGCACCTGGCGCTGCACCGGCACGGACTGGGCGACCTGCACTACAACGGTGCCACCGCCGCGGTCTACACCCACTTCCACGTCTCGGGCACTCCGGCCGACGTGGTCGAGTACCTCAACGGCGTCTGCGCCGCGCTGCGCGACCTGCCGATGGACCGGCTGGAGACCGAGAAGGAGATCCTGCGCACCGAGGCCGCCGGGCGCTCCCGCGGCCCTGGTCACGGCATGCCGCTGTGGCGCTACGGAGCCCGCGGGCACGGTCTGGTCAGCTACGCCGAGGCGGGCCTGCCCCGGATCACCGCGCACGCCGTCCGCGAGTGGGCCCGTACCCGGTTCACCACCGAGAACGCGGTGCTGTGGATCACCAGCGACACCGTCCCGGAGGGCCTGGACCTGACCCTCCCGGCCGGTGCGTGGCAGGAGCTGCCGGAGGTCACCTCCGCGCTGCCCGTCACCCCCGCGTACTACCCGGGCGAGGAGGGCGGGGCCGTCCTGTCCTCGGTCCTGCCGCGCTCCACCGGGGCCGTCCTGTTCGCCGAGGTCCTGGGCAAGGAGCTCTTCCGCGAGCTGCGCCAGAAGGGCGGCTACTCCTACACCGCCGGGGCCGACTACGAGCCGCGCGACACCGACACCGCCACCATCGTGGCGTACGCGGACGCGCTCCCGCAGAAGCGGGACGCGATGGTCGGCGCGTTCATCGACGTCCTCGCGAAGCTGCGGGCGGGCCGGATCGAGCAGGCCGACCTGGACTCCGTACGGGCTTCCGCGCTCGCCCGCTTCGACGTACCGGAGCTGGCCGCGCAGCTGCTCCCGGGGCACGCCATGAACCTGCTGCTGCGCCACCGCAACCTCACCCGCGACCAGGCCAGGGCCGAGATCGAGGCCGTCACCGTCGAGGTGCTGCACGGGATCGCGCGCGAGGTGTGGGCGAACGCCCTGATGCAGGTGCCCGGCCGGGGCGTGGACTGGGCGGGCCTGACCGAGGCCCCGCAGCAGTCCGCCGAGGTGGTCGCCGGTCAGACCTACCCCTGCCTCGCCGACCGCGCGCAGCGGCTGATCGTCTCCGGCGAGGGCGTCAGCCTGGTCTCCCCCGACAACCAGGTCACCGTCCGCTACGCCGACTGCGTCCTGATGAACTCCTACCCGGACGGCGCCCGGTACCTCGTCGGGCACGACGGGTTCAGCCTCACCGTCGAACCCACCCTGTACGGCATCACCTCGGCCCAGCTGGCCCCGCTCGACGCGGCGGTCCCGCCCGCCGCGGTCGTGACGATGCCGCCGCGCGACCCGTCCCGGATCCCGCGCCCGGAGACCGCGCCCGCCGCCGCGCGGTCCTCGCGCCCCGCCCCCGGCGCCCGGCTCACCTGGCTGACGGTCGTGCTCTGGGTGCTCGGTGTCCCCGCCGTGGTGGCGGGCCTCTTCACGACGCTGAGCACCTACCTCATGTTCACCGACCCCGAGCTGGGCGTGGAGAGCGGCGAGGACTGGCTGGGCGTGATCATCCTCTGGCTGCTGGCGGGCGTCCTGCTGGTGCCGTGGGGCGTGCTGCTGCGCCGCCGTCTCAAGGGCAGGGGCTGACCCGGCCCGGGGCACCCCGCGCAACGCCGGAGGGCCGGTACCCCGAGTGGGGTACCGGCCCTCCGCGCGTACGTCCGTACGCCCGCGGGGTCAGCGGTCAGCGGTCAGCGGCTGTGCTGCGAGTCCGCGATCGTGACCTCGACCCGCTGGAACTCCTTGAGCTCGCTGTAGCCGGTGGTGGCCATCGAGCGGCGCAGGGCGCCGAAGATGTTCATCGAACCGTCCGGGGAGTGCGACGGGCCGGTGAGGATCTCCTCGGTGGTGCCGACCGTGCCGAGGTCGACCTTCTTGCCGCGCGGCACGTCCTCGTGGACGGCCTCCATGCCCCAGTGGTGGCCCTTGCCGGGCGCGTCCGTGGCACGGGCGAGCGGGGAGCCCATCATGACCGCGTCGGCGCCGCAGGCGACGGCCTTCGGGATGTCGCCGGACCAGCCCACGCCGCCGTCGGCGATGACGTGCACGTAGCGGCCGCCGGACTCGTCCATGTAGTCGCGGCGGGCCGCGGCCACATCGGCGACGGCGGTCGCCATCGGGACCTGGATGCCCAGCACGTTGCGCGTGGTGTGCGCGGCGCCGCCGCCGAAGCCCACCAGCACGCCGGCCGCGCCGGTGCGCATCAGGTGCAGGGCCGCGGTGTAGGTGGCGCAGCCACCGACGATCACCGGGACGTCCAGCTCGTAGATGAACTGCTTGAGGTTCAGCGGTTCGGCGGCGCCCGAGACGTGCTCGGCGGAGACCGTGGTGCCGCGGATCACGAAGATGTCGACGCCCGCGTCCACGACCGCCTTGGAGAACTCGGCGGTGCGCTGCGGGGAGAGCGCGGCGGCGGTGACCACACCGGAGTCGCGCACCTCCTTGATGCGCTGCTTGATCAGCTCGGCCCGGATCGGCGCCTCGTAGATCTCCTGGAGGCGGCGGGTGGCCGACTCCTCGTCCAGCGCGGCGATCTCGTCGAGCAGCGGCTGCGGGTCCTCGTACCGGGTCCACAGACCCTCGAGGTTCAGCACACCCAGACCGCCCAGTTCGCCGATGCGGATGGCGGTCTGCGGGGAGACCACCGAGTCCATGGGGGCGGCCAGGAACGGGAGCTCGAAGCGGTAGGCGTCGATCTGCCAGGCGATCGAGACCTCCTTCGGGTCTCGCGTGCGGCGGCTGGGGACGATGGCGATGTCATCGAACGCGTACGCCCTGCGGCCGCGCTTGCCGCGCCCGATCTCGATCTCAGTCACGTGTGGTGGCCTTTCCTCTGGGTCTGCCCGTCCAGTATCCCCGAACCCCGGCGCGCCGCGTTCCGGTGACCGCTGTACGGACGCACGCACCGGGCACGCCGGAGGGGCGGACCCGCGCGGGCCCGCCCCTCCGGTGCTGCTGGAATGCTGCCGCGATCAGCCCTTGCGGCTGTAGTTCGGAGCCTCGACGGTCATCTGGATGTCGTGCGGGTGGCTCTCCTTGAGGCCCGCCGAGGTGATCCGGACGAAGCGGCCGCGGTCCTGGAGCTCCGGCACGGTCCGGCCGCCGACGTAGAACATCGACTGGCGCAGGCCGCCGACCAGCTGGTGCACGACGGCGGAGAGCGGGCCGCGGTACGGCACCTGCCCCTCGATGCCCTCGGGGATCAGCTTGTCGTCGCCGCCGACGCCCTCCTGGAAGTAGCGGTCCTTGGAGAAGGACTTGCGGTCGCCGCGGGACTGCATCGCGCCGAGCGAGCCCATGCCGCGGTACGACTTGAACTGCTTGCCGTTGATGAAGAGCAGCTCGCCCGGGGACTCCTCGCAGCCCGCGAGCAGCGAGCCGAGCATCACCGTGTCGGCGCCCGCGACCAGGGCCTTCGCGATGTCGCCGGAGTACTGCAGGCCGCCGTCGCCGATGACCGGGACGCCCGCGGCCTTGGCGGCCAGCGCGGCCTCGTAGATCGCGGTGACCTGCGGGACGCCGATGCCGGCGACGACGCGGGTGGTGCAGATGGAGCCGGGGCCGACGCCGACCTTGATGCCGTCGCAGCCGGCGTCGATGAGCGCCTGGGCGCCGTCACGGGTGGCGATGTTGCCGCCGATGACATCGACCGTCGAGTTCGACTTGATCTTGGAGACCATGTCGCCGACGAGGCGGGAGTGGCCGTGGGCGGTGTCGACGACGATGAAGTCGGCGCCCGCCTCGATCAGGGCCTGGGCGCGCTCGTACGCGTCGCCCGCGACGCCGACGGCGGCGCCGACCAGCAGCCGGCCGTCCTTGTCCTTGGCGGCGTTCGGGTACTTCTCGGCCTTGACGAAGTCCTTGACCGTGATGAGGCCCTTGAGGATGCCCGCGTCGTCGACCAGCGGAAGCTTCTCGATCTTGTGGCGGCGCAGCAGCTCCATGGCGTCGACGCCGGAGATGCCGACCTTGCCGGTGACGAGCGGCATCGGGGTCATGACCTCGCGCACCTGGCGGGCGCGGTCCGACTCGAATGCCATGTCGCGGTTGGTGACGATGCCGAGCAGCTTGCCCGCGGCGTCGGTGACCGGGACACCGCTGATGCGGAACTTCGCGCACAGCTCGTCGGCCTCGCGCAGGGTCGCGTCGGGGTGCACGGTGATCGGGTCGGTGACCATGCCGGACTCGGACCGCTTGACCAGGTCGACCTGGTTGGCCTGGTCGGCGATGGAGAGGTTGCGGTGCAGTACGCCGACGCCACCCTGCCGGGCCATGGCGATGGCCATGCGCGACTCGGTGACCTTGTCCATCGCGGCGGACAGCAGCGGGACGTTGACCCGGACGTTCCGCGAGATCAGGGAAGAGGTGTCGATCTGGTCCGGCGCCATGTCCGACACGCCCGGCAGGAGCAGCACATCGTCGTAAGTGAGCCCCAGCGTGGCGAATTTGTCGGGCACTCCGTCGGCGTTGACAGTCATGACACCTTCCCAGATGGTCTTGCTCAGCGCGGATGTCCATGCTAACGGGATCCCGGGGCGTCTCATTCCACGACCAAGATCGATGGGAAGATTCGTGGTTTCCTACGGACTTTTCCCCGAGCTTAGGGCCGGGCACCACGGGGGGTCTACGGGAAGGGCGGGTACCGGTCGGCCGGCGCCCGGCGGGGCCTACTGCTCGGCGAGGGCGCGCAGCCTGCTGAGCGCGCGGTGCTGGGCGACGCGGACCGCGCCCGGGGACATCCCGAGCATCTGGCCGGTCTCCTCCGCCGTCAGCCCGACGGCCACCCGCAGCACCAGCAGTTCGCGCTGGTTCTCCGGCAGATTGGCCAGCAGCTTCTTGGCCCATGCGGCGTCGCTGCTGAGCAGCGCCCGCTCCTCGGGCCCGAGCGAGTCGTCCGGGCGCTCCGGCATCTCGTCGGAGGGCACGGCCGTGCTGCCCGGGTGCCGCATGGCGGCCCGCTGCAGGTCGGCGACCTTGTGCGCGGCGATCGCGAAGACGAACGCCTCGAAGGGGCGGCCGGTGTCGCGATAGCGGGGCAGGGCCATCAGGACGGCGACGCAGACCTCCTGCGCCAGGTCCTCGACGAAGTGGCGCGCGTCGCCGGGGAGCCGGGAGAGCCGGGTCCGGCAGTAGCGGATCGCGAGGGGGTGCACGAAGGCGAGCAGGTCGTGCGTGGCCTGACCGTCGCCCTCGACGGCACGGCGTACGAGCGCGCCGACGGCCCCGGCGCTGCCGCCACTGGCGGTGCCGGTCGGGCCTGTGGCCGCGGGGGACCCCTCGGCCTCGTCGTCGCGCATCAGTCCATGGTGCCTTGGCGCCGGAGCGTTCGCGGCCCCGCGGCCCGTGTTGTGCGTCGAAGCGTTATGAGCGGGTGCACCTGATGTCATCGCCTGCGCCCTCCCCTCCCGCTCGCCCAATGGTCCCGGTCCCCGAGGCCACAGCTCCGAAAAGTGCGGCCACACCCTCAAGGATGCGGCATCGCGCCCGAAGCGACACGTCCCCCGGATTGTGCCTCGCGAATCCCGGGCGCGCACGGGGTGTGACACGACCCGTCGACGCGGCCCGCGGACGGTGCGGCGCCCCGCCCGCGACGGCGGGCGGGACCGCTCCGCGCCCGGCCCGCGAGGGGCCGGGCCGCACGACGGGCCCGGGAGGGTCCGCGGGGCGGGCCCGGACGGACCGTGCCGGTGCGAACGCCCCGGTGGGGCGGGGTACCGAGGGGTCTAGCGGACCAGGCCCCAGCGGAAGCCGAGCGCCACGGCGTGCGCCCGGTCCGAGGCGCCGAGCTTCTTGAACAGCCTGCGGGCGTGGGTCTTGACCGTGTCCTCGGAGAGGAAGAGCTCGCGCCCGATCTCCGCGTTGGAGCGGCCGTGGCTCATGCCCTCCAGGACCTGGATCTCGCGCGCGGTGAGCGTGGGCGCGGCGCCCATCTCGGCCGAGCGCAGCCGCCGGGGGGCGAGCCGCCAGGTCGGGTCGGCGAGTGCCTGGGTGACCGTGGCCCGCAGTTCGGCGCGCGAGGCGTCCTTGTGCAGATAGCCCCGGGCGCCGGCGGCGACCGCGAGGGCCACCCCGTCCAGGTCCTCGGCGACCGTCAGCATGATGATGCGGGCGCCCGGGTCGGCCGAGAGCAGCCGGCGGACGGTCTCGACACCGCCGAGCCCTGGCATCCGTACATCCATCAGAATCAGATCGGAGCGGTCGGCACCCCAGCGGCGGAGGACTTCCTCGCCGTTGGCAGCCGTCGTCACACGCTCGACGCCGGGCACGGTGGCAACCGCACGACGGAGCGCCTCTCGGGCAAGCGGGGAGTCGTCGCAGACGAGGACGGATGTCATGACCGCCCTCCGCAGCTGCTGATGCGCGTCACCTTGAGCCTCCAGGCTGGTACGTATCGTCACCGTTGCGGTCGATGCTCCCGGACACCTGTCCGAGAACTTCTTGGTTCAACCGCCTTCGCACTCTCAACGACGGTCACTCGAAAGAGTTACGGGTCGGACTCACACCTTCGGCACTCTACGTGAGGCAGCGATCACGGTGCGGGCACCACGACCGGCGTGTCCTCCACCTGGAGCTATGCCCTATTTGGCGGCTTTCCTTCCGTTTGGCATGTGTCTGAGGCTAGATTCCCAATGAGTCATATTTACATCTACTACGACAGTAGATGTGGAGACATGGATCACATCCGCCTCAGTACCGGCACCAAGAGGACTACCCATGGCAGATTTCTCCCGGCTCCCCGGACCGAACGCCGACCTCTGGGACTGGCAGCTGCTCGCTGCCTGCCGCGGGGTCGACAGCTCCCTCTTCTTCCACCCGGAAGGCGAGCGGGGCGCGGCCAGGAGTGCGCGCGAGACCTCGGCTAAAGAGGTCTGCATGCGTTGCCCGGTGCGTTCGGAATGCGCAGCGCACGCACTCGCCGTCCGCGAGCCCTACGGGGTGTGGGGCGGCCTGACCGAGGACGAACGCGAAGAACTGATGGGCCGGGCCCGGCACCGCCTCATCCCCGCCACCAGCGTGACGGGGCCCGTCGCCGCGGGGCCGACCGTGACGCACTGAGCCCACATCGAGCGGACGAAACGCCCGAAGGAACGTTTCTCCGAACCGTCGGATCCGCCCGCCGTCACCGGACCGTCACCCGTCCGGCCGTACCGCCGTACGGTTTTCAGCGGGTGGCGGCCCGCTCGAGCTGGTCCAGGGTCGCCGCCACCGCGGGGACCCGGGCCAGGTCGGGCAGCGTCAGCGCCACGACCTCCCGCTCGACGGCGGGCTCCACCGCCAGCGCGGCCACGCCCTTGGCCCGTACGGACTCCACCGCCAGCTCGGGCAGCACCGCCACGCCCAGCCCCGCGCCCACCAGACCCACCACCGCCGGATAGTCGTCGGTGGCGAAGTCGATCCGCGGGGTGAATCCCGCGGCCTCGCAGACGTCGACCAGATGGCGGCGGCAGCGCGGGCAGCCCGCGATCCAGGGCTCCTCGGCCAGTTCCGCCATGCCCACCCGGGCCGCGCCCGCCAGCCGGTGCCCCTCCGGCACCAGGCCGACCAGCCGGTCGGTGAGCAGCGGGCGCACCACCAGGTCGTCCCACTCGGCCGCGGCCCCGTCCGGCCCCGCGCCGGCGTAGCGGAAGGCCAGCGCCACGTCGCAGTCGCCCTCGCGCAGCATCTCGACCGAGCGCGGCGGCTCCGCCTCGACCAGCGAGATCCGGGTGCCGGGGTGTGCGGCGCGCATCGCGGCGAGCGCGGTCGGCACCAGGGTGGAGCTGCCGCTGGGGAAGGAGACCAGCCGCACCCGCCCCGCGCGCAGCCCGGCGATGGCCGCGACCTCCTCCTCGGCGGCGGTCAGCCCGGCGAGGATTCCCGCGGCGTGCCGGACCAGCGCCTCTCCCGCCTGGGTCAGCCGCATCTCGCGGCCGGCCCGGATGAGCAGGGGGGTGCCCGCGGACTGCTCCAGCGCCTTCATCTGCTGGGAGACGGCGGGCTGGGTACAGCCCAGTTCACGGGCGGCGGCGGAGAAGGAGCCCGTACCGGCCACGGCGCGCAGGACTCGGAGATGACGTGCCTCGATCACCCTTCGAGCATAAGCCTTGCTTTGGAAGCGGCGCCCGTACTCATGGACGGCTTTGAGGGTGCTCGGTTAGCGTGCACCCCATGGAGCTGATTTCCCTCAACGTGGGCCGCGCCGCGGTCGTCGACTACACCGACGCCGACGGCGGGCTGACCGGCGGCGACAAGCGCCCGGTGCCCGGACCGCTCCGCGTCTTCGCCCCCGGCCCCAGGGGCACCGGCGCCAGCGGGGTCGAGGGGGACGCCGTCTGCGACCTGCGCCACCACGGCGGCGACCACCAGGCGGTCTACGCCTACGCGCGCGAGGACCTCGACTGGTGGGAGGGCGAGCTGGGCCGGCCGCTGCCCGCCGGGATCTTCGGCGAGAACTTCACCACCTCGGGGATCGACGTCACGGGCGCGCGCCTCGGCGAGCGGTGGCGGGTCGGCTCGGACCTGCTCCTCGAAGTGGCCTCCGCCCGGATCCCGTGCCGCACCTTCCAGGGGTTCCTGGAGGAGGCGGGCTGGGTGAAACGGTTCACCCAGGAGGCCCGTCCGGGCGCGTACCTGCGGGTGATCGAGGAGGGCTCGGTCTCCCCCGGCGACCGGATCGAGGTCGTCCACCGGCCGGAGCACGAGGTGACGGTCGGTTTCTGGTTCCGCGCCTTCACCACGGAGCGCGCGCTGCTGCCGCGCACGCGGGCGGCGGGGGACGCGATGGAGCCGAAGGCGCACGAGAAGGTCCGCGCGTACCTGGCGAAGCAGGGCGCCGACGCCGGCGGCGCGCGGGGCTGACACCTCCTACGGCTAGGTTGCGCGTATGACGACTGCGTTGATCACAGGATCCACGGCGGGCATCGGCGCCGCCTTCGCCCGGAAGCTCGCCGCCCAGGGGCACAACCTGGTGCTGGTGGCCCGCGACACCAAGCGGCTGGGCGAGCAGGCCACCGAGCTGCACGACCGGCACGGCATCGAGGCCGAGGTGCTGACCGCCGACCTCTCCACGGAGGAGGGCATCGCGGCGGTCGAGCAGCGCCTGGGCGACCTCAAGCACCCGGTGGACCTGCTGGTCAACAACGCGGGCTTCGGCAACAAGGGCCGCTACCTCGAGGTCCCGATGGCCGACGAGCTGACGATGATCAAGGTGCACATCGAGGCGGTGCTGCGGCTGACCTCGGCGGCCACCGAGTCGATGCGCACGCGCGGGCGCGGTGGCGTGGTCAACGTGGCCTCGGTGGCGGCCTTCCTGCCGCGCGGCACGTACGGGGCGAGCAAGGCCTGGGTCGTGCAGTTCACCCAGGGCGCGGCGAAGGACCTGGCGGACTCCGGGGTGCGGCTGATGGCCCTGTGCCCCGGGTTCGTCCGTACGGAGTTCCACGAGCGGGCCGGCATGGGAACCGACAACATCCCCAACTGGATGTGGCTGGACGCGGACAAGCTGGTCGCCGAGGCGCTGGCCGACCTGGCGCGCGGGCGGACCGTATCGATCCCGGACCCCCGCTACAAGGCGCTGATGAGCGTGGTGAAGCTGGCCCCGCGCGGGCTGCTGGGCGGGATGTCCTCCCGTACGGGCCGCAAGTACGGACCGCAGTGACCGGCCGGTAAACCACCCATATGGCGCAATCGTCCCTAAACTGGACGTGTCCCGTTCCTGTTGGGAGGCGACGCGATGACATTCGTACAGGTAATCGATTACGAGACCAAGCGCTTCGATGAGATGAACGCCCTCATCGACCGCTACGCGGAACAGACCGCGGGCAGGCGCACGGTCACCCACACCCTGATCGGCAGGGACCGCGACTCGGGCACCCACTACGTGGACCTGGTCGAATTCCCCTCGTACGAGGAGGCCATGAGGAACTCTCGGCTCCCGGAGACGGACCGGATGTTCCAGGAGATGGTGGCCCTCTGTGACGGCATGCCGAAGTTCATGAACCTCGACGTGGTCCGCGACGAGTACCTCAACAAGCTCGTCGCGAACCGGGTGTTCGACGACATCGCCGTCAAGGGCGACTTCGACGTCATCGACGAGTGCGTGGCGGCCGGCTACATCACCCACGACATGATGGACACCGAGGGCCGGGGCAACGGCCGGGACGGCATGCGGCGCACGATCGGCATGTGGCGCGACGCGTTCGACTTCACCTTCGACACGACGCGCCAGATCGCCGAAGGGGACTGCGTCACCACGCTCTGGGACTGGCGGGGCACCCACAAGGGCGAGTTCATGGGGGTCGCACCGACCGGCAAGGAAGTCGGCATGTCGGGCTGTACGACCGTCCGGATCGAGAACGGCCAGATCGCGGAAGACTGGTGGTACTACGACGCACCGGGGCTGATGCGCCAACTGGGCATGTGAGACCTGGGCGGGCGAGACCTGAACAGGTGAGACGGAGAAAGCCCCGTTCCAGTGGAACGGGGCTTTCCCATGAGCCTGCGGGCCAGCGCGCTAGCGCGCTAGCGCGCTAGCGACGAGGTCAGTGGCTGTGGCCGTGGCCGTGGCCGTGGCCGGCGTCGCCCTCTTCCTCGGCCGGCTTCTCGACGACCAGGGTCTCGGTCGTGAGCAGCAGCGAGGCGATGGAGGCGGCGTTCTCCAGGGCGGAGCGGGTGACCTTGACCGGGTCGATGACGCCGGCCTTGACCAGGTCGCCGTACTCGCCGGTCGCGGCGTTGAAGCCCTGGCCCTTGTCGAGCTCGGCGACCTTCGCGGTGATGACGTAGCCCTCGAGGCCGGCGTTCTCCGCGATCCAGCGCAGCGGCTCGACGGCGGCGCGGCGGACGACCGCGACACCGGTGGCCTCGTCGCCGCTCAGGCCGAGGTTGCCCTCGAGGACCTTGACGGCGTGGACGAGCGCGGAGCCACCGCCGGAGACGATGCCCTCCTCGACCGCGGCGCGGGTCGCCGAGATGGCGTCCTCGAGGCGGTGCTTCTTCTCCTTGAGCTCCACCTCGGTGGCGGCGCCGACCTTGATGACGCAGACGCCACCGGCGAGCTTCGCCAGGCGCTCCTGCAGCTTCTCGCGGTCCCAGTCCGAGTCCGTGGACTCGATCTCGGCCTTGATCTGGTTGACGCGGCCGAGGACGTCGTCGTGGCTGCCGCCACCGTCGACGATGACCGTGTCGTCCTTGGTGATCGTGACGCGGCGGGCGGAGCCCAGCACGTCCAGACCGGCCTGGTCGAGCTTGAGGCCGACCTCTTCGGCGATGACGGTGGCGCCGGTGAGGGCGGCCATGTCCTGGAGCATCGCCTTGCGACGGTCACCGAAGCCGGGGGCCTTGACGGCCACGGCGTTGAAGGTGCCACGGATCTTGTTGACGACGAGGGTGGAGAGCGCCTCGCCCTCGACGTCCTCGGCGATGATCAGCAGCGGCTTGGAGGCACCGGCCTGGATGACCTTCTCCAGCAGCGGCAGCAGGTCCTGGATGGACGAGATCTTGCCCTGGTTGATCAGGATGTAGGGGTCCTCGAGGACGGCCTCCATACGCTCCTGGTCGGACACCATGTACGGGGAGAGGTAGCCCTTGTCGAAGGCCATGCCCTCGGTGAACTCCAGCTCCAGGCCGAAGGTGTTGGACTCCTCGACGGTGATGACACCGTCCTTGCCGACCTTGTCCATCGCCTCGGCGATGAGCTCGCCGACCTGGGTGTCCTGCGCGGAGAGCGCGGCCACGGCGGCGATGTCGGACTTGTCCTCGATCGGACGGGCGGTCTCCAGCAGCTCGGCGGAGACGGCCTTGACCGCCGCGTCGATGCCCTTCTTCAGGGCGGCCGGGGAGGCGCCGGCGGCGACGTTGCGCAGGCCCTCGCGGACCAGCGCCTGGGCCAGCACGGTGGCGGTGGTGGTGCCGTCACCCGCGATGTCGTTGGTCTTGGTCGCCACCTCCTTCACGAGCTGGGCGCCCAGGTTCTCGTACGGGTCGTCGAGCTCGACCTCACGCGCGATGGTGACACCGTCGTTGGTGATGGTGGGAGCGCCGAACTTCTTGTCGATGACGACGTTGCGGCCCTTGGGGCCGATCGTCACCTTGACCGTGTCGGCAAGCTTGTTGACGCCGCGCTCGAGAGCGCGACGGGCGTCCTCGTCAAACTTAAGAATCTTCGGCATGGGAGCGGTTCAGCCCTCTCGTTGCGATCCCCGGCCGCTCACCGCGACCGCCTTGAACGAACTACGCCCCTCGCCGCCCGGCATCAGCAGGGGTGACCAGGGGCGTAGCTCAAAGCAAAACTGGAGAAGTGACTTACTTCTCGACGATCGCGAGCACGTCGCGGGCCGAGAGGACGAGGTATTCCTCGCCGTTGTACTTCACTTCGGTGCCGCCGTACTTGCTGTACAGGACGACGTCGCCGACGGAGACGTCCAGCGGCAGGCGCTGACCGTCCTCGAAGCGACCCGGACCCACGGCGAGGACGACGCCCTCCTGGGGCTTCTCCTTCGCGGTGTCCGGGATGACCAGGCCGGAGGCCGTGGTCTGCTCGGCGTCGAGCGGCTGGACCACGATGCGGTCCTCAAGCGGCTTGATGGCAACCTTGGAGCTGGTGGTCGTCACGTTCCGGTCTCCCCCTTCGGAGATCTCACGGGGTTAACTGTTTTTGGGGTGGCGACCAGGTGGTTCC
Organism: Streptomyces sp. NPDC002138; assembly: GCF_040296485.1. Lineage (NCBI taxonomy): Bacteria > Bacillati > Actinomycetota > Actinomycetes > Kitasatosporales > Streptomycetaceae > Streptomyces > Streptomyces sp. NPDC002138. The sequence goes on from NZ_JBEOXE010000039.1 coordinate 20,029, forward strand.
GTCGTCGCGGGTGCCGGACCTGCCTGTCGCTGCGTTGGCACTCACCAGGGGCGAGTGCCAGGTGCGACACTATTCCGGTGATTAGCACTCGGTCAAGCGGAGTGCCAATTACGACCGGTCGGCGTTGCGTGCGGACCCTCGCCCCCCAGGGTTCACAGCCCGATATGTGACGCTTGGCCCGTGCGCATTCTCGTGGTCGAAGACGAAGAAGGGCTGGCCGAGTCCCTCCGGCGCGGCCTGTCCGCCGAGGGCCACTGGGTCGAGGTCGCCCACGACGGCCACCGCGGTCTGGAACTGGCGCTCAGCGGCGGCCCGTACGACGTGGTCCTGCTCGACCTGATGCTGCCGGGGATCTCCGGGTACGAGATCTGCACCCGGATGCGCGCCCACGGCGACCCCACCCCCGTGCTGATGCTCACCGCCAAGGACGGCGAGTACGACGAGGCCGAGGGCCTGGACTCCGGCGCCGACGACTACCTGACCAAGCCGTTCTCGTTCGTCGTACTGGGCGCCCGCGTCCGCGCGCTGGCCCGCCGGGCCGGCGCCCCCGGCCGCACCACCCTCCAGGCCGGCGACCTCTTCCTGGACCCCGGGGCCCGCCGCTGCCGCCGGGGCACCCGGGACATCGAGCTGACCACCCGCGAGCTGGGCGTCCTGGCCTGTCTGATGGAGCATCCGGGCCGGGCCGTGGCCAAGCAGGAGATCCTCGACGAGGTGTGGTGCTCCCCCGGCGGCTCCACGGACATCGACCCGAACATCGTCGAGGTGTACGTCTCCTCGCTCCGCAAGAAGATCGACGCCCCCTTCGGGCGCCGCTCCATCCGCACCGTCCACGGCACCGGCTACCGGATGGCCCCGGACGGTGGTTAGGCCGTCTCTTTCGGATCTTGTCGGTCGAGCCCGCGGCGTCTGGTGCCGTGCATGGCCGTGCTGCCGGGGCGCTCGTGTACTGGACGTACTCGGTCGCCCCGGCAGTGCGGCCAGGCGCGGTGCCAGGCGTCGCGGGCCCGGCAAGATCCGAAAGAGACGGCCCAGCAGCGTCCGGGCCCGCGCGGCCCTCGCCGCCGCGCTCGCGATGGCGGCCGTCCTGGCCGTGGGCGGGATCTGGCTGCACGCCCTGCTGCGCGCCAACCTCCTGGACAACACCAACGGCCGCACCGAACTCGCCGCCCGCAAGGTGGCCGCGCAGCTCGACTCCCGGCCCCCGCCGGCCGGCCGGCTGCCCGCGCCCGAGAGCGGGGTGGACCGGGTGTTCGTCCTGGACGCGGCGGGCCGGGTCACCGCCGCCAGCGGGGACCCGGGCGGGGTCCCCGCCGAGCTGGCGGCCCTGCGCCCCGCTCCCGGGGACGACGCGCGCGCGGCCGTCCTGCCGCCCCCCGCCTCCGGGGACGGGGAGCGGCGCGCGGTCGTGGTGGTGGCCTCCCCCGGCCCGCCGGGGGCCGGAGGACCGGCGGGCGCGCACTACGTGTACGCGATGACCGTCCTCGGGGACGTGGACGACGCCACCCGCTCCATCGCCTACGGGATGCTGGGCGGCGCGCCCCCGCTGATCGCCTTCGCCGCCGCGCTCGCCTGGTGGGTGGCCGGGCTGGCGCTGCGCCCGGTGACCGCGATCCGCGACGGGCTGGCCGCGGTCACCGCGAGCGAGCTGGACCGGCGGGTGCCCGACCCGGGCGGGGCGGACGAGATCGCGCGCCTGGCCCGGACCGTGAACGAGACCCTGGACCGGCTGGAGCGCTCCGACGCGCGCCAGCGCCAGTTCACCGCCGACGCCTCGCACGAGCTGCGCAATCCGCTGGCCGCCGTACGGTCCCGGCTGGAGGTGGCGCTGCGGGATCCGGACCGGGAGTCGGTCGCGGCCGCCCTCGCCGACACCGAGCGGCTCCAGCGGATCGCGGCCGATCTGCTGCTGCTGGCCCGGCTGGACGGGCGGCCCGCGCCGCGCGCCGAGCCGGTGGACCTGGCGCTGCTGGCGGCGGAGGACGCGGCCCGGCGGCGGGCGCCGCGGGTGCGGCTGCGGGTGGAGGCGGGGGCGCCCGTACCGGCGGCCGGGGATCCGGCGCGGCTGGAGCGGGCGCTGGCCAACCTGGTGGACAACGCGCTGCGGCACGCCCGTACCGAGGTGGTCGTACGGGCGTACGCGCGGGGCGGCTGGAACGTGCTGGAGGTCACGGACGACGGGCCGGGGATCCCGGAGGCGGACCGGGACCGGGTCTTCGAGCGGTTCGTCCGGCTGGACGCCGACCGGGGCCGGGCGGGCGGCGGCACCGGGCTGGGCCTGGCCATCGCCCGCGAGATCGCCCGCTCGCACGGCGGCGAGCTGACGGCGCGGGATCCGCTGCCCGGCGGGGCGGACGGGAACGGGGCGGACGGGAGCGGGGCGGACGGGGGCGGGGCGCGGCTGGTGCTGCGGCTGCCCGTGGGGTCCTGAAGGGCCTGAGGGATGGCCGGTTCTGAACGGGTCTTCAGGACCCTCAGCTTTCCTTCAGCGCCCGGGCCCCAGCATCGACTGCCATGAGCGCGCATCGGAGGAAGACGGGTCAGGGCACACGGGGGCCGCACCGCCGGATCGGGCGCACGCTGCTGATCACCGGCTGCGCGCTGACCGTTGTGGCGGGCGGCGGCGCCTGGTACCTCTACGACGATCTGGCGGGCAGCATCGGCAGCTCCAAGGCTCTGGAGGGCGCCGAGAAGTCGACGGCCGGCGATACGAACATCCTGCTGATGGGGCTGGACAGCCGCCGCGACCAGAACGGCGAGCCGCTGCCCGAGGACGTCCTCGACAAGCTGCACGCGGGCAGCTCCGACATCGGCGGCTACAACACGAACACCCTGATCCTGCTGCACGTGCCCGCGGGCGGCGGCCGGGCGAAGGGCTTCTCGATCCCGCGCGACGACTTCGTGACGATGCACGGGGTGCCCGGTGACACGGGCAAGCAGAAGATCAAGGAGGCGTACGGGCGGGCGAAGGCGAAGCGCGAAGAGCAGCTCTCCGACCAGGGCGTCACGGACCGGCGGCAGCTGGAGCGCGAGGGCCGCGAGGCGGGGCGCAAGGCCTCGATCGAGACGGTACGGGCTTTCCTCGGCGTGCCGATCGACCACTTCGCCGAGCTGAACCTGGCCGGTTTCTACCACCTGGCGGACGCGCTGGACGGCGTACCGGTGTGTCTGAACAAGGCCGTCAAGGACAAGAACTCCGGTGCGGACTTCCCGGCCGGGCGGCAGACCCTCGACGGCCGGCAGTCACTCGCGTTCGTGCGCCAGCGGATGGGTCTGGAGGGCGGCGACCTGGACCGTACGCGGCGGCAGCAGGCGTTCCTGGCCGGGGCGACGAAGAAGCTGAACGACGCCGGGACCTTCACCGATCCCGTGAAACTGCTCAAGCTGATCACCACGGCGAAGCAGGACGTCGTGACCGATCAGGGCTGGGATCTGCTGTCCTTCGTCAAGCAGGCGAAGAACCTCTCGGGCGGCCGTGTGGAATTCACGACACTGCCCGTCGAGGGGTTCGGAAGCAACCATGGGGCCGTCATCAACGTCGTAGACGATATGAAGATAAAGCGCCTCATAGCCGAGCAGATAGGGCCGAGGGCCGCCGCGAGCCCGAGCGTACCGGGCTCCGCTGCCTCGTCACCAGGGGCCCGGGCACTGGAGCCGGCCGCCTCGGCGTCGGCCTCCGCGCCCGCTACGGGCGAGAAGAGGAGCGCCATCGACGGCGGCGGCGTCCCGTGCGTGGACTGACCCCGAGGACGGTGGCGGGCGCCCGCCGCCGGACGGAGGCCCTGCTGCTGGCCCTGGTCGTCGCGATCACCGTCTTCGGGCACGTGAGCGCGAGCCTGGCCATGAACGGCCGGCTGCCCGCCAACCTCACCGGCTTCACGGTCAGCATGACGCTGCTGTCGCTGGTGGGGCACCTCGGCGTGCGCCGGTTCGCCGCGTACGCCGATCCGCTGATCCTGCCGCTCGCGATGCTGCTGACCGGGCTCGGGCTGATCCTGCTGCACCGGCTCGACCAGGCGTACCTGGAGCGGTACAACTCGCCGGCGGTCGCGCCGGGGCAGCTGATGTGGTCCGTGGTGGGTGTCGGCGCCTGTCTCGCGGTGGTGGCGTTCCTGCGCGACCACCGGCTGCTGCAGCGGTTCATCTACATCACGATGGCCGTCTCGCTGGTGCTGCTGATCGCGCCGGCGTTCTTCGGCGCGGACACGTACGGCGCGAAGCGGTGGATCATCCTCTTCGGGCTGTCGCTCCAGCCGGGCGAGTTCGTGAAGATCATGATCGCGGTGTTCTTCGCGGGGTACCTGGTGCTGCACCGCGACACGCTGGCCCTGGCCGGGCGCAAGTTCCTCGGCATGCGGCTGCCGCCGATGCGCCAGCTCGGCCCGATCATCACGGTGTGGCTGATCTCGCTGATGGTGCTCGTCTTCGAACGCGACCTCGGCACCTCGCTGATCTTCTTCGGCGTCTTCGTGGTGATGCTCTACGTCGCCACCGAGCGCACCAGCTGGATCGTGTGCGGCGGGATCATGGCCGCCGTCGGCGCCTTCGTGGTGGGCTCGACCGAGCCGCATGTGAAGGGCCGCGTCGCCGCCTGGCTGGACCCGCTGTCGTACTACCAGGACCCGCGCCCGCCGGGCATCTCCTCCGACCAGTCGGCGCAGGCCCTGTTCAGCTTCGGCACCGGCGGGGTCTCGGGCACCGGACTGGGCATGGGCCACCCGGAGCTGATCAGCTTCGCGGGGCGCAGCGACTTCATCCTGACCACGGTCGGCGAGGAGCTGGGCCTGGCCGGGGTGATGGCGGTGCTGATCCTGTACGCGCTGCTGGCCCAGCGGGGGCTGCGGATGGCGCTGGGCGCCCGCGACCCCTTCGGCAAGCTGCTCGCGGTCGGCCTGGCCTCGGCCCTGGCGCTCCAGGTGTTCGTGGTCGCGGGCGGCGTGACCGGCCTGATCCCGCTCACCGGCAAGGCCCTGCCGTTCCTGGCGAGCGGCGGTTCGTCCCTCCTGGCCAACTGGATCATGATCGGCCTCCTGATCCGCATCAGCGACAGCGCGGAACGCCAACGCGAGGCGGACTCCCTGCCGATGACGGAACCCCCGGCAACCCTGGCGGCCTAGCTCGAAAGAGACGGCCCAACGGCTCGACGGCGCGCGGGGCCCGGGTCAGTCGCGGTCGAAGACGTGGACGCGGCCCGCGGGGGTGAAGCCGCGGCGGGTGTACCAGTGGCGGGGCCAGTCCGCCTCGTCGGCGGTGAGGAAGAGCGTCCCGCAGCCCGCGGCGGCGGCCGTGCGCAGGGCTTCCGCGAGGACGGCGTCGCCGTAGCCGCGGCCCAGGTGGGCCTCGGCGGTCATCAGGTCCTCGAACTGGGCCGTGCCCGAGGGCGGGTCGAGGTACAGGTCGGCCCAGGCGGCCACGTCCCCCTCGGGGGCGCGGGCGCCGATGAAGCGCACGGCCTCGGCGCCCCGGAGCCGGGCCGCGCGCCGGGCCACGAGCTGGCGCAGGTCCTCGTCCTCCGCGTCCGGCAGGAACCCGCGCCAGCGGGCGGCGAGCGGCTCGCGGAACGCGGCCAGGTCCACCTCGGCGGCGGTCGGCGCCCCGGCGGCCGCGGCGGCCGGCAGCGGCCCGGTGTGCCGCAGCACGACCAGCGTCACGTGGCCGTACCCGGCGCGGACCATGGGCTCCGTACAGGCGGCTCCCCCGGCGTCGTCGAAGGCGCTGACGAGCCGGAACGGAAGGTGCCCCAGCGCCGCCTCGGCGATCCCCGGGAGCGCCTCGGGGTCCAGGGCGGCGGGGTCGTCGATGACGACCTGGTTGTCGGCCCGGGACCGGTCGAACGTGTCGTCCAGCGCCGCGAACCCCCCGGGCAGGTCGACGGTCCGCTCCGCCTGCCGCCGGGCGAACCCGGACATGAAGGTCGTGAGCCGCTGTGTCCCGGGTCCTCGCATGGAGGAACCCTAACCAGCGGTGGCTAACCGGTGGGGCCCTGGAGGTAGTCCTCCAGGCGTCCGATCTTGTAGCCCTGCTCCTGGATGCGCTGGAGCATGCGGGTCGTCATCTGGATCTCGGTCGAGCCCTTGAGCTCGGCCGGGCCGCGGAAGTGGGCCAGGATGATGTCGCCCGGTTTCAGGGCGCTGCCTTCCGCGTACTGGAAGTTGTTGATCTGCATCGAAGCCTGCCACAGCACCGCGTACGAGAGCCCGCACTCCGCGGCGGCCTTCAGGGTGTCGTCGTTGTAGTTGCCGTAGGGCGGCCGGAAGAGGGTCGGCCGCTTCCCGAACCGCTTCTCAAGGCGTTCCTGCTGGCCGCATATCTCCTTCTTCTGCGCCGCGAAGGACAGCGTGCGCAGGTTCGGGTGCGTCAGCGTGTGGTTGTTGATCGTGCTGCCCGAGCCGTTGTCGCGGAGCGACTGGAAGTGCCCGTAGTCCGACGAGGCGATGTTGTCCGTCAGGAACATGGTGATCGGCAGCTTGAGGTCGGCCGCCATCTTCAGGAACTCGGGGTTCTTCTCCGCGCCGTCGTCGAAGGTCAGGAAGACCGTCTTCTCCCCGGCGGGCACGGGTATCCGGTTCACCACGGGTATCTTGCCCGGCCCGGCCGTCGGGAGCTGCGGCTTCTGCGTCGGCTTCGCCGCGAATTCCAGCGGCTTGGCCAGGCCCCACCGCGTGTGGGCGTCGTTCGGGGAGGCGCTCGCGGAGGGCGCGGGGGCCGGCTTGCCGCTGCCGCCGCCCGGGCCCGTACCGTCCGTCGCGCCCTGCGACGCCTCCGCGGTCTTGCGGCCGAGCCGCTCGATGGGGTCCACGCTGTTCCCGCACCCCGAAAGGGACAGCGCGAGCGCGCCGGCCGCCAGCGTTCCGGCCGTCAGCCGGCGCGCGATGCTCACAAGTAGTCCTCCAGGCGGGCCACGGCGTATCCCTTCGCCGTGACGGTCTTCATCACCTGGCGGATCATGTCAGGCATCGTGCCCTTCCAGTCTTCCCGCCCCCGGAAATGCGTGAGGATGATGTCCCCAGGATGCAGGTCCTTGTCCTCTTCCCGCCAGTCCATCCTGTCCGTGAACGCCTCGGCGTTCCAGATCGGGGCGGCCTTGATCCCGCAGGACTTCGCCGCGCGCAGCGTGTCCTCGTTGTAGTTGCCGTACGGCGGCCGGAAGAGGGTCGGCCGCTTGCCGAACTCCTTCTGGATGGTGTCCTGCATGCCGCAGATCTCCTGGCGCTGCTTCTCGTAGGAGAGGGCGGGCAGGTAGCGGTGGTTGAGCGTGTGGTTGTTGATCGAGACGCCCTGGGACTGCATCTGCTTGAAGTACGCGTAGTTGTCGCGCACCAGGTAGTCGCTGAGGAACGCCGTGAACGGGATCTTCAGCTCCTGCATCATCTTCAGGAACTCGGGGTCCTTCTCGGCCCCGTCGTCGATCGTCAGGAAGACGACCTTGTCCTCGGTGGGCACGGTCGTGAAGACCGGCGGGAGGCTGTCGCCGTCCTCCACCTCGAAGCCCTTGCGGAAGGTGATCTCCGGCTTGGTCTTCGGCGCCGGGGGCGCGGCCAGCGGTGTCGCGGCCAGCCCCCACTTCTTGGCGGCGACGGCCCGTGCCTGCTGGAGCTGCGCGGCGCTGACCGCCGGGCCGCCCTGGGCGCCGGACGCGCCCGCCCGGCCGGATTCCGTCGTGGCCTTCTTCACCGCGGGGGCGGAGCCGCTCGAACCGCAGGCCGTCCCCAGGGCGGCGACCAGCAGCGCGGCCAGCGCCACCCCGTACCGGCCGCGCGTGCCCGCGACTCGGTGACCCATACGCGCCTTATTTCCGGTTTTTCCTACTAGCTGCATAGCTGGGCATCCTGGCACCCGGGCGCCGCGCACCTGCGGCGACACCGCGACCGGCGGCGGACGATCCATCGAGTGGCCCACACTGGCCGACAATGAGGGGGTGAACCCCGAAGACTTCGCCGCCCTGCTCGCCCCCGAGGGCCGCGCCCTGCTCGACTCGCTGCACGACTACGACCCGGCCCGGGAAATCGCCGTGGCCACCCGGCTGCGCCGCGAACACCCCGCCGGGCTGGTCTCCGCCGCGCTCGGACAGGCCCGGCTGCGCCAGCGCGCGGTGGTGAAGTTCGGCGCCGAGGACGCGCGGCGCATGTACTTCACGCCCGGCGGCGGCGAGATGGCCACCCGGGCCGCCGTGGCCGCGTACCGCGCCGAGCGGATCGCCGCCCTCGGCGTACGGTCGGTCGCCGACCTCTGCTGCGGCATCGGCGGGGACGCCCTGGCCCTGGCCCGCGCCGGGATCCGGGTGCTCGCCGTGGACCGGGACCCGCTGACCGTCGCCGTCGCCCGTGCCAACGCCGAGGCGCTCGGGCTCGCGGACCTCATCGAGGTCGTGGAGGCCGATGTCACCGAGGTCGACACCACCGGGTACGACGCCGTGTTCATCGACCCGGCGCGGCGCGGCGGGCGCGGGCGGATCTTCGACCCGGAGGGGTACTCGCCGCCGCTGTCCTGGGCCGTCGAGACCGCCCGGGCGGCCAAGTGGGCGGCCATCAAGATCGCCCCCGGGATCCCGCACGAGGCCGTACCCGCCGAGGCCGAGGCCGAGTGGATCTCCGACGGCGGGGACGTGAAGGAGGCCGTGCTCTGGTTCGGGACCGCGCCCGGCGCCATCCGCGCGACCCTGCTCCCCGGGCCGCGGAGCCTGCGTACCGAGGACCCGCTGCCCGACCCCGGGGCGGGACCGGTGGGCCGTTACCTCTACGAGCCGGACGGCGCGGTCATCCGCGCCCACCTCGTCGCCGAGGTCGCCGAGCAGCTCGGCGGGCGGCTGATCGACCCGACCATCGCCTACATCACCGCCGACGAGCTGCGCCCGACGCCGTACGCCACCGCGTACGAGATCACCGACGTGCTGCCCTTCGGCCTCAAGAAGCTCAAGGCGCTGCTGCGCGAGCGCGGGGTGGGGATCCTGACCGTGAAGAAGCGCGGCTCGGCGATCGAGCCGGAGGAGCTGCGCAAGAAGGTCAAGCCGCAGGGGCCGAACTCCGCGACGGTCATCCTGACCCGAGTGGCGGGCGCTCCTTCGATGCTGATCGGCGCTCCTGCGCGGGTACCGGAGCGGTGACCGGCGGGGGCCCGGGCTCGGCCTGGGCCTGCGCGGGGGCCTGCCGCCGCGGCCGGAAGGCCCGCAGGGCCCACCGGTAGTGCGCGGCCGCCTTTCCGGCCCCCAGCAGCCCGGTGATCCACAGGATCATCCCGAGGCCCATGAAGCAGGCCACCTCGCCGTACGTGTCCGAGCCGGGCCGGGCGGTGCCCGCGGACCCGAAGGTCACCCACAGCCCCAACGCGCACAGGAGCAGCGAGGACAGCAGCCAGACCAGGCTGCGCCCCGGCATCCGCAGCCGGGCGTCCCCCACCGGATCGCGGTCCGACTCGGCCCAGGCGCACAGCAGTTGCCGGACCTGACGGTCCCGCTTGGCGCCCCACACGAACCAGAACCCGGCCGGTACGAGGACCCCCGCCCCCAGCACCAGGAAGACGGCGCCGACGAACCCCTCGGCCATGCCGCCCTCTTCGAAGGCCATCAGGGCCATGCCGACGAAGGACCAGCCGAGGGCGAAGACGGCGCTGACCGCCCAGAGCAGCAACAGCCGCCCGGTACCCAGGCTCAGCCGCTCCAACTCCCCCAGGAACCGGGCCCGGTCGGCCCGGACGGCTGTCTCGTCCAGCCAGGCGCGCAGGTGAGCGGGCGGCGGCGGTGGCGGCAGGTCACGGCGGGGCATGCGCATGACGATAGCGGCACCGCGGAGCGCTCCCGGCGCGGGTGTGCCGCCGCGCTCAGGTCAGCTCGACGGACTCGAAGCGCCACCGGTGCACCGGTCGGGTGATCAGATCCGCCGCCGGTTCGGGCAGTTCGGGCAGTTCGGACGACTCGGCCGCGCCGCCGTCCGCCGTGCCCGCCGTGCCCGCCGTGCCCGCCGCGTCCGTCCCGGTCTCCCACCAGGTGATGACCAGGACGCGTTCCTGCGGGGCCCGGAACACCTCGCGGCGCACCGGTTCGCGGGCGAGCACCTGCGAACGGGCCCACTCCAGCAGCTCGTTGCCCCGGCCGTCGGCTGCCCGGGCCTCCCACATCACGGCCACGGTGGTGCTCATGAGTACAGGTTGTCCTTGCTGAGCTCGTGCACGTGATCGTGGTCGTGCGCATGCCCGTGCCCGTGGCTGTGCCCGTGGCTGTGCGCACCGTCGTGCCCGTGGTCGTGCGACGTACCGGGCACGTGCGGTTCGGTCACCGGCAGCGAGGAGTCCGCCGACAGGTCCCAGTCCGAGGCCGGCCGGTTCCGCTTGACCATCTCCGCGCCCAGCGCCGCCACCATCGCGCCGTTGTCCGTACACAGCTTCGGGCGCGGCACCCGCAGGATGATCCCCGCGTCGTCGCAGCGTTCCTGCGCCAGCGAGCGCAGCCGCGAGTTCGCCGCCACACCGCCGCCGATCATCAGGTGGTCGACGCCCTCGTCCTTGCACGCGCGGATCGCCTTGCGCGTCAGCACGTCCACCACGGCCTCCTGGAAGGACGCGGCCACATCGCGCACCGGCACCTCCTCGCCGGCCTTCCGCTTCGCCTCGATCCAGCGCGCCACCGCGGTCTTGAGCCCGGAGAAGGAGAAGTCGTACGCCGCGTCGCGCGGCCCGGTCAGCCCGCGCGGGAAGTTGATCGCCTTCGGGTCGCCCTCGCGCGCGAGCCGGTCGATGACCGGACCGCCCGGGAAGCCGAGCTGGAGCACCCGCGCGATCTTGTCGAAGGCCTCGCCCGCCGCGTCGTCGATGGTCGCGCCCAGCGGCCGTACGTCGCTGGTGATGTCCGGGGCCAGCAGGAGCGAGGAGTGCCCGCCGGACACCAGCAGGGCCATCGTGGGCTCGGGCAGCGGCCCGTGCTCCAGCTGGTCCACGCAGATGTGGGAGGCCAGGTGGTTCACCCCGTACAGCGGCTTGCCGAGCGCGTAGGCGTAGGCCTTCGCCGCCGAGGTGCCGACCAGCAGCGCCCCCGCCAGACCGGGACCGGCGGTCACCGCGATGCCGTCGAGGTCGCGGGCGCTGACCCCGGCTTCCTTCAGGGCGCGCTCGATGGTCGGGACCATCGCCTCCAGGTGCGCGCGGGAGGCCACCTCGGGCACGACCCCGCCGAAGCGCGCGTGCTCGTCCACGCTGGACGCGATCGCGTCGGCGAGCAGCGTGGTGCCGCGCACGACACCGACGCCGGTCTCGTCGCAGGACGTCTCGATACCGAGGACGAGCGGTTCGTCAGCCATGGGATTCACCTTGTACGGGTCCGTCTGTGGATACGGAGCTTGCGGGATCGGAGAGTCGCATCACGAGCGCGTCGACATTGCCGGGCTGGTAGTAGCCGCGCCGGAAGCCGATCGCCTCGAAGCCGAAGCGCTCGTAGAGCCGCTGGGCGCGGGTGTTGTCCACCCGCACCTCCAGCAGCACCTCGGCGCATTCGAAGGCGGTGGCGGCGCCGAGCAGATCGGTGAGCAGCCGGGCGCCGAGCCCGGTCCCCCACTGGTCGCGGGCGGCCGCGATGGTCTGTACGTCGCCCAGGCCGCCGGCGGCGGAGAGCCCGGCGTAGCCGACCAGGCGGCCACCGGGCCCCTCCTCGGCGACCACGTAGCGACGGGTGGCCAGCGGGCCGCGGGCGTGGGCCAGCTCGGACCAGAACATCCCCGCGGACCAGGCGTCCTCGGGGAACAGCTCGTGTTCCAGCTCCAGCACCGGCTCGATGTCCCACCAGCGCATCTCGCGCAGCAGGACGGCCGGGGCTGCCGGTGCGGCCGGAGCTTCCCGTGCCGTCGGGCCGGTCGCACCGCTCGCGTCGGCCGGGCCGGCCGGGGCCGTCGACGCCGTCACTGGGGCGTGACCACCTTGTAGTTCTTGGGCACCTCGGCGTCGGGGCGGCGCAGGTAGAGCGGGGTCGGCGGGAGGAAATCCGCCCCCGCCGCCAGCCGTTCCGCGGCCAGCGCGGCCAGGGCCCCGGCCGACTGGTGCTCGGGCCCGCGCGCGTCCGGGAAGGCGGCGGGGTAGAGCAGCGCCCCCGCGCCGACCACGGGCAGCCCCGCGAGCCGCTCGGCGATCTCCGCCGGGCGGTCCACGGCGGGCTCGGTGACCCGGGTGCGCGGGTCCTCGTACCGCGCCCAGTACACCTCCTTGCGGCGGGCGTCGGTGGCCACCGCGAAGGGGCCCTCGATCCCGGCGTCCAGGGCGGCGTAGGCCAGCCCGTCGAGGGTGCACAGGCCGTGCACCGGCACGCCGAGCACGGAGGCGAAGGTGGCGGCGGTGACCAGGCCGACGCGCAGCCCCGTGTAGGGGCCGGGGCCGACGCCCACGACGATGCCGGTCACGGCGTCGAGCGTGCGCCCGGCCTCGGCGAGGACCTTGTCGACGGAGGGCAGCAACAGCTCCCCGTGACGGCGGGCATCGACCTGGAGCGCCTCGGCGATGACGGACTCACCGTCGTGCAGGGCGACGGTGACGGCGGGCGTGGCGGTATCTACAGCGAGCAAGAGCACGCGAACAGCCTACGACTCCGCGGCCCGGGCCCCTTGCGGCCGGTCACGCGGCACCCCGGCTGCTACCGTCAGCGCGGGTGTGAACAGCGGTGTGATCAAGCGTTGAATCCCCCGGGACCGCGAGGACACCGGGGCAGCGGAGAGGTGGAGCAAGGTGGCACGCAGCAGCTCGGGAATCGTGGCCGGGCTCACCGCCGCGGCACTGGCAGCGGTCGGTTTCCTCGGCTACCAGGCGTCGGCGAGCGCTCCGGCCCACCCGGCCGCGGCCACCAAGCAGCCGGCCGCCTCCGCCGCGCCGAGCCAGCCCGCCGCGCCGCAGGAGCCGGCCAAGCCGGGGCCGGTGCCGGCCGATTCGGGCAAGGGCGTGCGAGTGGTCTACTCCCTGTCCCAGAAGCGGATCTGGCTGGTGGGCGACGCGGGCGTCGAGACGAAGACCTTCGCGGTGGTGCCGAGCACCGTGCACCCCAAGACCGGCAGCTACTCGGTCGACACGCGCCAGGGCTCGGTCGTCGGATCGGACGGGGCCGCGGTGGAGCACATCGTGCGGTTCGCGACCACGGACGGGGTCGTGATCGGTTTCAGCGCGCGCAAGGACGGCGCGCTGCCGGAGCCGGACCCGACGAAGAAGACCGGCGGCATCCGCATGGCGCGGGCCGACGGCGACGCGGTCTGGAACTTCGCCACGATCGGTACGCGGGTCGTGGTCGTCCCGTAGCGGTCGCCCCGTGGCAATTGACCCGAACGGGTGACACGGCGAAACGGCGACACGGCTCGGACGGACACCGCCCGGGCCCGCCCCGCTCGACCCCTCAGGCCGCTTCGGACTCCGGAGCGGCCTGCGTGCGTACGGGCGCGGGTGCGGCGGGCACCTCGGGTACGGGCGGCCGCGCGGGCGGGGTCGAGACGGCGGTGGCGGCGAGACACGAGGCGAGCAGCGCGCCCATCGACGGGCCGGTCGACGGGCCGGTCGACGGGCCGGGGGCGGCGGTGGGGGCGGCGCCGCGAGCGGCAGCGGGCGCGGCCGACGGGCGGGGAACTCGCTCTTCTGCCGACATGGCTGCCTCCTGGGCGCGACCGATCGTCGAAGTTAGGTATACCTAACCGGCTCTCGGTACCATGTCATCACGGCCCCCGCCGTCAGCGCAACATTTTACCGACGGATTGTCGGTACCCCGTCGGCACGATGCCGGAACGTCCGGCGCGTAAGGGACCGCCGGGAGGCGGCCTAGGCCTGGCCTAGGCCTCCGTGGCGGCTCCCGCGACCGCGGCGAGCCCCTCGATCCCGGCGTCCGCCCAGCGCGCGCCCACCCCGTACACCGAGACCTGGCGCATGTCGTCGAGGACCTCCTCGTGGCCGACCGCGCGCGCGATCACCACGTGCAGCCGGTCGTCGGACAGCTCCTCCACCTTGCCGTCGCCCCATTCGACGACGACTACGGACTCGGGCAGCGAGACGTCGAGGTCCAGGTCCTCCATCTCGTCCAGCCCGCCGGCGAGCCGGTACGCGTCCACGTGCACCAGCGCCGGACCGCCGGCCAGCGGCGGATGGACCCGGGCGATCACGAAGGTCGGGGAGGTCACGGCCCCGCGCACGCCCAGCCCCTCGCCGAGGCCCCGGGTCAGCGTGGTCTTGCCCGCGCCGAGCTCGCCGGTCAGCAGGACGAGGTCCCCGGGGCGCAGCAGCGCGGCGAGCGCACGGCCCAGTTCGCGCATGGCCTCGGGGGAATCGATCGTGATCAGGGTCGCGCCGGTCGCGGCCTCAGCCGCCCGGTCGTGCGGTGCTTGCAGCGGTGCTTCCATGCCCGCCAACGTTAGTCGCTGCCGGGACCGCGCCCGTGCGGGCCAGCAGCTCGGTCAGCAGTGCGGTGACGGTCTCCGGGCGCTCCAGCATCATCAGGTGCCCGGTGTCCTCCAGGACCACCAGTTCCGCGTCCGGCAGCTCGGCCGCGATGGCCACGCTGTGCTCGGGCGGGGTGATCATGTCGCGGTCACCGGCGATCACGGTGACCGGGAGGTCCGCGAACCCCTGGAGCGCGGCCGTCTTGTCGTGGAGCATGATCGCCGGGAAGAACTCGGCGACCACGTCGATGGGGGTCGCCTCGATCAGCCGCTCGGCGAAGCGCGCCACGTCCGGGTCCACGTCCGGCGAGCCGAACGAATACCGCTTGATCATTCCGGCGAAGAGGTCGGCGGTGGCCCGGCGCCCCTTCTCCACGAGCTCCACCTGCGAGCACAGCGCCCGCAGCACGCCCGGCAGCACCCGGCGCACCGCGCTGACCCCGACCGAGGGGAGCCCGTACGTCACCTCGCCGAGCCGGCCGCTGGAGGTGCCCACGAGCGCGACGCCCACCACCCGGTCGCGCACCAGCTCGGGGTACTGGGCCGCCAGGGCCATGATCGTCATGCCGCCCATGGAGTGCCCGACGAGGACCAGCGGGCCCTCGGGGGCGGCGGCGTCGATGACCGCCTTCAGGTCGCGGCCGAGCTGCTCGATGCTGACCGCTTCGCCGTCGGCCTGCGCGAGGCCGCGTCCCGAGCGGCCGTGGCTGCGCTGGTCCCAGTACACGGCGCGGACCACCCCGCGCAGGGCGGCGCGCTGGAAGTGCCAGGAGTCCTGACCGAGGCAGTAGCCGTGACAGAAGACGACGGTGGCGGCCGGGGCGGGCTTGCGGCGCAGGCGGCGGCGCTTGGAGGCGTCCTCGGGCAGCTCGTCGACCTCGTAGTGGAGCAGGGTGCCGTCCTCGGCGCGGCAGGTGCCCTCGGCGCCGCGCAGGGTGCCGTAGGGGCCCGACGCGTCCAGCGCGAGGCGCGCCTTCATGCGGATCCCGCGGCCGACCGTGAGCCGCTCGACGGCCACGCCGGCGGCCGCGCCCGCCGCCACGACGCCGATCGCGGCGCCCGCCCAGCCTGCCTTTCGCCAGTTCTCGCTCACGCCGACCTCACTCAGCCAGGAAACCCAGACACTCCGGATATACCGCTCATCAGCCAGTCATTCAGCCTCGCACATGAATCACTCATGTGGATCACCCATCGAATTCATGGAACCGCTCGCACCCGTGGCACCGGTGGCACCCGTGGGCCCGGTGTCGGCGTGGAGGTGCACGCGGGGCACCCGGGGCCCGATCCGGGTGACGATCTCGTAGGCGATCGTCCCGGCCGCCCGCGCCCAGTCCTCGGCCGTCGGTTCGCCGCGGTCGCCCGGGCCGAAGAGGACGGCCTCGTCACCGGAGCGCACGTCCGCGCCGGGCCCGAGGTCCACCACGAACTGGTCCATGGCCACCCGTCCGGCCACCGTCCGCACCGCGCCGCCGACCAGCACCGGGCCGGTGCCCGAGGCGTGCCGCGGGATGCCGTCGGCGTATCCGGCCGGGATCAGGGCGAGGCGGGTGTCGCCCGGGGTCGTGTAGTGGTGCCCGTAGCTGACGCCGTGGCCGCCCGGTACGTCCTTGACCAGGGCGACCGAGGCCTTGAGCGTCATCGCGGGGCGCAGCCCGAGCTCGGCGGAGGTGCCGAGCTCGGGGGCGGGCGAGACGCCGTAGACCGCGAGGCCGCAGCGCACCAGGTCGAAGTGGCTCTCGGGGAGGGTGAGCGTGGCGGGCGAGTTGGCGATGTGCCGGACCTCGGGGTCCACGCCCTCCTTCTCGGCGTAGCCGAGCATGTCGCGGAACGCGGTCAGCTGGAGCTGGATGGAGGGGTGGCCGGGCTCGTCGGCGCAGGCGAAGTGCGACCAGATGCCGGTGACCTCGACGGTGCCCTCGGCCTGGGCGGCGACGGCCTCGCCGACCAGTTCGGCCCAGTCGGCGGGCTGGCAGCCATTGCGGCCGAGGCCGGTGTCGGCCTTGAGCTGGATCCTGGCCGTGCGGCCGGCGGCGCGGGCGGCGGCCCGTACCTCTTCGAGGGCCCACAGGCCGCTGACGGAGACGTCGACGTCGGCCTCGATGGCCTCGCGCCAGGGGCCGCCGGGGGTCCACAGCCAGCACATGATCCGGCCCGTCAGGCCGGCCTCGCGCAGGGCGAGGGCCTCCTGCGGGGTCGCCGTGCCGAGCCAGGTCGCGCCCGCCTCCTGGGCAGCCCTGGCACAGGCCACGGCCCCGTGACCATAGGCGTCCGACTTGACGACGGCCATCAGCTCGGCCCGGGGTGCGCGGGCGCGCAATGCGCGCACGTTCCCCCGTACGGCGTCAAGATCGATCTCGGCGTGTACGCGCGGCGGTGTCTCGTTCATCGCCGCAAGTGTCTCAGAACCCCACCAGCGCGCCGCTCAAGCACCCAAGGAGCCCACACCTTGACCAGGTCCCGCCCCTTTCCCTCCGGGGGCGCCTCAAACGCCGGCGAGGCTGGAACGGCCCCACCCAGCGACCCGAGGCCGAACTCCGCCGCAGCCCAATCCAGCGGCCCAAGGCCGGACTCCGGCGCAGCCCAATCCAGCCCGTCCGGCGTTTGAGGACCCGCCGGAGGCCCCAGCAAGCCGCACCGCACCCCCACTCCCCTCCGGGGGCGCCTCAAACGCCGGCGAGGCTGGGATGGCCCCACCCAGCGACCCGAGGCCAAACCCCGGCGCAGCCAAATCCAGCCCGTCCGGCGTTTGAGGACCCGCCGGAGGCCCCACCAAGCCGCACCGCACCCAGGCCGCACCGCACCCCGCCGCCCCGCCTCAGCCGTCGGCCGGGTCACGGCCGGGCCCGGTCGAGTGGACGTCCCGCCACGCCCCCGGCACCGCCTCCGCCACCTCCTGCGCCAGCACCGGCGCCCCCCGCCCCGCCCGCCTGGCCGCCAGCCCGTGCAGGTACGCCGCCACGGAGCCCGCGTCCACCGCCCCCAGCCCCGCCGCCAGCAGCGACCCCGCCAGCCCCGACAGCACGTCACCGCTGCCGGCCGTGGCCAGCCAGGGCGTCCCCGTCGGATTCACCCGCACCGCACCCACGCCCCCCGGCCCGGCGACCAGCGTCGTGGACCCCTTCAGCAGCACCGCCGCCCTGTACCGCGCCGCCAGCTTCCGCACGGCCGCCAGCCGCGCCCCCTCGACCTCCTCCCGCCCCACCCCGAGCAGCGCCGCCGCCTCCCCCGCGTGCGGAGTGAGCAGCACCGGGTGCGGGCCCCGGGCCCGCAGCGCCCCGGGGTCCAGCCCGCGCAGCCCGTCCGCGTCCACCAGCACCGGCACCCCGTCCACCGCCGCCGACGCCAGCAGCTCCGCCACCTCGTCCTCGCGCCCCGCACCCAGCCCCGGCCCCACCACCCACGCCTGGACCCGCCCGCGCCCGACCAGCGTCTCGGGATACCGCGCCAGCACCGCCTGCGCCGCCTGCGCGGGCCCGACGTACCGCACGGCCCCCGCCCCGCCCCGCAGCGCCCCCGCGACGGACAGCACCGCCGCCCCCGGGTACTGCGCGGACCCGGCGACGACGCCCACGACCCCGCGCCGGTACTTGTCGCTCTCCGCCGTCGGTACGGGCAGCAGCGCGCCCACGTCGGCGTGCTGGAGCGCCCGCGCCTCGGCCGCGTCCGGCAGCTCAAGCCCGATGTCCACCAGCCGCACCACCCCGGCCCGCGCGGCCCCCGGGTCGATCAGCAGCCCCGGCTTGTACGCCCCGAACGTCACGGTCACGTCGGCCCGTACGGCCTCCCCCGCCACCTCCCCGGTGTCCGCGTCCACCCCGCTCGGCAGGTCCACCGCGACAACCGTGGCTCCCTTCGGCACCCCCGCCACCAGCGCGGCCGCCGCCGGACGCAGGCCACCGCGCCCGCCGATGCCGAGCAGTCCGTCCACGACCAGGTCCACCCGCTGGGGCACCCGCGCCTCCACCCGTCCCCCGGCGGCCCGCAGCGCGGCCAGTGCGCCCGCGTGCGCCCGCTCGGGGTCCAGGAGCACGGCCGTCACCCCCGCGCCCCTGCGCGCCAGGCGTGCGCCCGCGTAGAGCGCGTCGCCCCCGTTGTCCCCGGTCCCCACGAGCAGCGCCACGCGCGCCCCGTACACCCGCCCGAGCAACCCGGCGCAGACGGCGGCCAGTCCGGCCGCCGCCCGCTGCATCAGGGCGCCTTCGGGCAGCCGCGCCATCAGCTCGCGCTCGGCGGCCCGCACGGTCTCCACGCTGTAAGCAGTACGCATGCCCCCAGCGTGCCAGCCGGAAGCCCGCGACCCCCGGCGATCAGCGGAGGCCGACCGCACGTCACCCCTCGGCGATCACCACCGCCGACGCCACCCCCGCGTCGTGGCTGAGCGAGAGGTGCAAGGAGCGCACCCCGAGCGCCTCCGCCCGCGCGGCCACCGACCCCGAGACCCGCAGCTTCGGCTGCCCGGTCGGCTCGACGTACACCTCGGCGTCGGTCCACAGCATCCCGGCGGGCGCGCCGAGCGCCTTGGCCAGGGCCTCCTTGGCGGCGAACCGGGCGGCGAGCGAGGCGGCTCCGCGCCGCTCGCCGCTCGGCAGGGTCAACTCCGCCTCGACGAACAGCCGCCGCGCCAGCTTGGGCGTACGCTCCAGCGACTCCGCGAACCTGTCGATCGCGGCCACGTCGATCCCCACACCGATGATCACTTCTACGAACTCGCTTCGCTCACTCCACCGTCACGGACTTGGCGAGGTTACGCGGCTGGTCCACCTCGTTGCCCCGCGCCGTCGCCAGCTCGCAGGCGAACACCTGGAGCGGCACCGTCGCCACCAGCGGCTGGAGCAGCGTGGGCGTCGCCGGGATCCGGATCAGGTGGTCGGCGTACGGGACCACCGCCTCGTCGCCCTCCTCCGCGATCACGATCGTGCGCGCCCCGCGTGCCCGGATCTCCTGGATGTTCGACACGATCTTGTCGTGGAGCACCGAACGGCCCTTCGGCGACGGCACCACGACCACCACCGGCACGTCCTCCTCGATCAGCGCGATCGGCCCGTGCTTGAGCTCGCCCGCCGCGAAGCCCTCGGCGTGCATGTACGCCAGCTCCTTGAGCTTGAGCGCGCCCTCCAGCGCCACCGGATAGCCGACGTGCCGCCCCAGGAAGAGCACCGTGTTCTTGTCCGCGAGCGAGCGCGCCAGCTCCCGGACCGGCTCCATCGTCTCCAGTACGGTGTCCACCGCGCCCGCGATGTCCGACAGCTCCCGGATCACCGCCCGGATCTCGTCGCCCCATTTCGTACCGCGCACCTGGCCCAGGTACAGCGCGACGAGATAGCAGGCGACCAGCTGCGTCAGGAACGCCTTCGTCGAGGCGACCGCGACCTCGGGCCCGGCGTGCGTGTACAGGACGGCGTCGGACTCGCGCGGGATCGTCGACCCGTTCGTGTTGCAGACGGCCAGCACCTTCGCGCCCTGCTCGCGGGCGTGGCGCAGTGCCATCAGCGTGTCCATCGTCTCGCCGGACTGCGAGATGGCGATGACGAGGGTGCGCTGGTCGAGGATCGGGTCCCGGTAGCGGAATTCGCTCGCCAGCTCCGTCTCGCAGGGGATCCGCGTCCAGTGCTCGATGGCCAGCTTCGCGATCATGCCCGCGTGGTACGCCGTACCGCAGGCGACGATCACCACCTTGTCGACCTCGCGCAGCACCGAGGCGGGGATGCGCACCTCGTCCAGGGTCAGCGAACCGCTCGCGTCGATCCGGCCGAGGAGGGTGTCGGCGACGGCCTTCGGCTGCTCGGCGATCTCCTTGAGCATGAAGTAGTCGTAGCCGCCCTTCTCCGCGGCCGAGGCGTCCCAGTCGACGTGGTACGCCCGCACGGAGGCGGCCGAACCGTCGAAGTTGGTCACCGTGACCCCGTCGCGACGCAGCTCGACGACCTGGTCCTGCCCCAGCTCGATCGCGGACCGCGTGTGGGCGATGAACGCGGCCACGTCCGAGGCGAGGAAGTTCTCGTCCTCTCCAACGCCCACCACCAGCGGGGAGTTCCGGCGCGCGCCGACCACCACGTCCGGGGCGTCCGCGTGCACGGCGACCAGCGTGAACGCGCCCTCCAGCAGACGGCACACGCGCCGCATGGCCTCCGCGAGGTCACCGCCCGCGTCGGCGAACCGCTCGGCCAGCAGATGGGCGACGACCTCGGTGTCCGTCTCGGACTCCAGCCGGTGCCCACGCTCCGTCAGTTCGGCGCGCAGCGCGGCGAAGTTCTCGATGATGCCGTTGTGGACGACGGCCACGCGCCCGGAGTTGTCCAGGTGCGGGTGGGCGTTGAGGTCGGTGGGCCCGCCATGGGTCGCCCACCGGGTGTGCCCGAGTCCCGTGGAACCGGCGGGCATCGGATGCCCGACCAGCTCCTTCTCCAGATTGACCAGCTTGCCGGCCTTCTTGACGGAGGCGAGCTCTCCGTCGGCGAGCACGGCGACGCCCGCCGAGTCGTAGCCCCGGTACTCCAGCCGCTTGAGTCCGGCGATGACCACATCGAGCGCAGATTGCGCTCCCACGTAACCCACGATTCCGCACATAGGCGGCACCCTACGCCGCGGTCGGTGCTCGGCCCGGGACCCGAACCGGACGAAAAACCCGCCCCGGCGAATGGGCCGGAGCGGGGTTGACGTCGCGCGACCCGGCACCGGCCGGGTCATGCGTCATGCGTCGTACGTCATGCGTCGTGCGTCGTGCTCGGTCAGCCGAGCTTCTTGACCTGCGCGTCGACGAGCGCCTTGGGCTGCTCGGCGTCGGTCGCCGGGGAAACCGAGTAGAAGGAGGCGAGGGTGCTGCCCTTGCGGACCACGACGAGCTGGGTGGAGACCTTCTCGCCGCCCAGGTCGCGCTCGACGGCGTACGCGACGGCCTCGTCACCGGCGCTCACCGCGGCGCCCGGGGCGACCTTGGTGACCTTGCCCGTGTCGGCCTCCTTGGCGCCCGGGAAGCCCGCGGCGCACGCGGTGCCCGCGGCCTTCACCGAGGCGAACGCGTCCGCGGCGCCCTTGCCGTCGTAGGAGTTGAGGCCGACCATCGTGACCGTCACGCTGAGGGCGTCGGTGATGGCCTTGAGCTTGTCCGCCTCGGAGGCGTCCGCGGCGGGCTTCTTGGGCTTGCTGCTGGTCTTGGTCGCGGCGTTGCCCGCGGCCTTGCCCGCACCGGCGCCCGACATGACCTGGCTCAGCGGCTGGCACTCGGTCTTGGTGGTGGCGTTGGCCGCGGCCGCCTCCGTGACCTCGTCCGGCGCGGCCTCCTTGACGACGTAGTCCGGCGCCTCAGCCTGGGTGACCAGGAGCTGCTTCAGCTCCGCGGCCGTCTTCGCCTTCGCGGCCGGGTCGGCGGCCGGCGCGGAGGCGGCGCCCGAGGTGCCGCCGCCCTTCGGCTCGTCCTTCGCCGCCTTGTCCGAGCCGCACGCGGTGGCGAGCAGCACCAGCGACACCGCCGAGGCGGTCAGGACGGAACGGCGGACGAGGGTGGAACGCACGATGAATCTCCCCTATGACTCAAATGATCGCTGCGACAGGCAGCTCGAGTAATGTACGAGTAAATTCGCACTGGTGTATCGCGATTTACGGCCACCCCGGGAATCGTGATCACCACGAGACCCGTCCCCGCCCGTCCCGGCGTCTGGAGTCCCGGTGGAGGCGGCGGCAACCGGCCATGATCGTCGCTCACGTGACCGACCACACCACCCACAACCGCCCCGGACCCCCGACAATGGCGTTGTGATCACTTCGCCGCCACGAAGCACCACGGACCCCGCCCCGGACCCCGCCGAGGACCCCTCCCAGGACCCCTCCCCGGACCGCGCAACGGAGCGCGCCGGCCGGCCGGACCGTCCCGATCGGCCCGGCCACCGCCGGGCGGACGCCTCGCCGTACGTCGACCTCACCCGGGCCGAGTGGAGCGCGCTGCGCGAGCGCACCCCGCTGCCCCTCACGGCCGACGAGCTGGAGCGGCTGCGCGGCCTCGGTGACGTCATCGACCTCGACGAGGTCCGCGACGTCTATCTGCCGCTCTCCCGGCTGCTCAACCTCTACGTCGGCGCCACGAGCAATCTGCGCGGCACCCTCAACACCTTCCTCGGCGACGCGGGCAACGGCCACGGCGCCCAGCAGGGCACCCCCTTCGTCATAGGGGTCGCCGGTTCGGTCGCGGTCGGCAAGTCCACCGTGGCCCGTCTGCTCCAGGCCCTGCTCGCCCGCTGGCCCGAGCACCCGCGCGTGGAGCTGGTCACCACGGACGGGTTCCTCTACCCGATGAAGGAGCTCCAGCGGCGCGGCCTGACCGCCCGCAAGGGTTTCCCCGAGTCCTATGACCGCCGCGCGCTCACCCGTTTCGTCGCCGACATCAAGGCCGGCAAGGACGAGGTCACCGCCCCGGTCTACTCGCACCTCATCTACGACATCGTCCCGGGCGAGCGGCTGGTCGTGCGCCGCCCCGACATCCTGATCGTCGAGGGCCTCAACGTCCTGCAGCCCGCGCTGCCCGGCAAGGACGGCCGGACCCGGGTCGGCCTCGCCGACTACTTCGACTTCAGCGTGTACGTCGACGCGCGCCCCGAGGACATCGAGCGCTGGTACCTGGGGCGCTTCCGCAAGCTGCGCGAGACCGCCTTCCAGAATCCTTTCTCCTACTTCCGCAAGTACACCCAGGTCTCCGAGGAGGAGGCCCTGGACTACGCGCGCACCATGTGGCGGACGATCAACCGGCCCAACCTCCTGGAGAACGTCGCCCCCACCCGCGGCCGCGCCACCCTCGTCGTCCGCAAGGGCCCCGACCACAAGGTCCAGAAGCTCAGCCTCCGCAAGCTCTGACGGCACCTCGCCGACCCCTCGCCGACCCCGCGCCGCCCCCCGCCGCTAATCTGCCGGGATGCTGCACGTGCGGATGATCACCCCGGAGCGCCTCACCGACCAGGTGGTGGCGCTCGTCCGGCAGACGGTCGGGACCACCCATCTCGCCGTACTGACGGGCGCCGCCCTCGATCCGCCCGGTGACGTCGTCCTGTGCGACGTGGCCCGGGAGTCGGCGGACGAGCTGCTCCTGGAACTGCGCGCGCTCGGCCTCGACACGGACGGCTCCATCGCCGTCGAGAACATCGACCTCTCCCTCTCCCGCAGCGCCGACCGGGCGGAGCGGGAAGCCCCCGGCGAGGCGGCCGACGCGGTGATCTGGGAGCAGCTGACCGAGGCCACCCACGAGGAATCCACCCTCACGATCACCTACCTGGCCTTCCTCGCCCTCGCGACGATGATCGCGGCCTGCGGCGTGGTCCTGGACAACGCGATCCTGATCGTGGGCGCGATGGCGGTGGGCCCGGAGTTCGGCCCGCTCGCCGGAATCTGTACGGGCCTGGTCCAGCGGGCGCCCCGGCTGGCCGCCCGGTCGCTGATCGCCCTGCTCGTGGGATTCGCGGTCGCGATGGCGGCGACGACCCTGTTCAGCCTGGTCATGGACGCCCTGGGCCAGTTCGAGCCGGGCATGCTCGACAATCCGCGCCCGAACACCAGCTTCATCTGGCAGCCGGACCCGTTCTCGTTCATCGTCGCGGTCCTGGCGGGCGTGGCGGGCGTACTGTCCCTGACCTCGGCGAAGTCGGGCGCGCTGGTCGGCGTCGCCATCTCGGTGACCACCGTCCCGGCCGCCGCCAACGGCGCGGTCGCCCTCAGCTACGGCGAGTTCGCCCAGATGTGGGGCTCGGCCGAGCAGCTGCTGCTGAACCTCATCGGCATCACGGTCGCGGGCACGCTCACCCTCGGCGCCCAGAAACTGCTGTGGCGCACCCAGCGGGGCCGGATGCTCCGGCCGCCGGGTGCGCCATCAGAAGGGATCGATCGGAAGGACCGGGCCAGGCCGTCCTAGCCGAGGGCGGACTTCACGACGTCGGCGAGGCGCCCCGCGATCGCGCGCGCCTGCTCGATGTCGGCGGCCTCGACCATCACCCGAACGAGCGGCTCCGTACCGGACGGACGGAGCAGCACCCGGCCGGTGCTGCCCAGTTCGCGCTCGGCCTCGGCCACCGCTGCGGCCAGTTCGCCGGAGGTCGCGACCCGCGTGCGGTCCACGTCCGGGACGTTGACGAGGACCTGCGGCAGCCGCCGCATGACCCCGGCCAGCTCGGCCAGCGTCTTACCGGTCGCCGCGACCCGGGCGGCCAGCATCAGGCCGGTCAGAGTGCCGTCACCGGTGGTGGCGTGGTCGAGGATGATCACGTGGCCGGACTGCTCGCCGCCCAGCGCGTATCCGTGCTCCTTCATCGACTCCAGCACGTAGCGGTCGCCGACTCCGGTCTGCACGACCTGGATGCCCTCGCCCTCCATGGCCAGCTTGAAGCCGAGGTTCGACATCACGGTGCCGACCACGGTGTTCTCCCGCAGCTGGCCGGCCTCGCGCATGGCCAGCGCCAGCACGGCGAGGATCTGGTCGCCGTCGACCTCGTTGCCCTCGGCGTCCACGGCCAGGCAGCGGTCCGCGTCGCCGTCGTGCGCGATGCCGAGGTCCGCGCCGTGCTCGACCACGGCCGCCTTGAGCAGGCCGAGGTGAGTGGAGCCGCAACCGTCGTTGATGTTGAGGCCGTTGGGCTCAGTGCCGATCGTGATGATCTCGGCGCCCGCCCGGGTGAAGGCCTCGGGCGAGACGAAGGCGGCCGCGCCGTGCGCCTCGTCCAGGACGACCTTCAGGCCGTCGAGGCGGTTCGGCAGGACACCGATCAGGTGGGCGACGTACTTGTCGAAGCCCTCGGTGTAGTCGGAGACGCGGCCGACGCCGGAGCCGGTGGGCCGGGTCCAGGGAGCGCCGGTGCGGTGCTCCTCGTAGACGGACTCGATCCGGTCCTCCAGCTCGTCGGCCAGCTTGTGGCCGCCGCGCGCGAAGAACTTGACGCCGTTGTCCGGCATGGCGTTGTGGCTGGCGGAGAGCATCACGCCGAGGTCGGCGCCCAGCGCACCGGTGAGATACGCCACCGCCGGGGTGGGCAGCACACCGACGCGCAGGACGTCCACGCCCGCGCTCGCGAGACCGGCGACGACCGCGGCCTCCAGGAACTCGCCCGAAGCACGCGGGTCACGGCCGACGACGGCGGTCGCGCGGTGTCCCTCGAAGGTGCCCGCTTCCGCGAGGACATGGGCGGCCGCGACGGAGAGGCCGAGCGCGAGCTCGGCCGTCAGATCCGCATTGGCGACACCGCGTACACCGTCTGTGCCGAAGAGTCGTCCCATGTTTGTCCTCCGAGGTTTCGCGTTTCGCGCAGTGACCGCTTGTGACAGGTATTTGCCGCTTGTGGCGGTAAACGAACCGCCCCGGCAGCACAGAGTGTGCCGCCGGGGCGGGATCGTGCAGACCAGCAGGCGCAGATTAACGCTTGCTGTACTGCGGGGCCTTACGGGCCTTCTTGAGACCGGCCTTCTTGCGCTCGACCGCACGGTCGTCACGCGAGAGGAAGCCGGCCTTCTTGAGCGCGGCGCGGTTGTTGTCCACGTCCGCCTCGTTCAGCGCACGGGCCACGCCGAGGCGCAGGGCGCCAGCCTGACCGGAAACGCCGCCACCCGAGATGCGGGCGATGACGTCGTAGCGGTTGTCGAGCTCGAGCACCTTGAAGGGCTCGTTGACTTCCTGCTGGTGCACCTTGTTGGGGAAGTAGTCCTCAAGGGTGCGACCGTTGATCTTCCACTTGCCGGTGCCCGGAACGATCCGGACGCGGGCGATGGCGTTCTTGCGACGGCCCAGGCCGGCGGCCGGCTGCGGGTCGCCGAAGCGGCCGGCGAGCGACTCGGAGGTGTAGTCACCCTCCGGAACGTCCGCAGACTCGGTGGTGTACTCCTCGACGCTGCCCTCGAACTCTTCTTCGACGACGGGGGTCTCGGTGGTGGTCTCGGCCACGATGCTCCTCAGAATTTTCTACGGTCTAGGGGGTGGCCGGAACTACTGCGCGACCTGGGTGATCTCGAACGGCACCGGCTGCTGAGCAGCGTGGGGGTGCACATCGCCCGAGTAGACCTTCAGCTTCGAGAGCATCTGACGGCCCAGGGTGTTCTTCGGGAGCATGCCCTTGATGGCCTTCTCGACGGCCTTCTCGGGGTTGTTCGCGAGAAGGTCGTCGTAGCGCACGGCGCGGAGACCACCCGGGTAGCCGGAGTGGCGGTACGCCATCTTCTGGCTCGCCTTGTTGCCGGACAGGTGAACCTTGTCGGCGTTGACGATGATGACGAAGTCGCCCATGTCCATGTGGGGGGCGTAAGTCGGCTTGTGCTTGCCGCGGAGCAGGGTCGCGGCCTGGGTCGCCAGACGGCCGAGGACAATGTCCCGGGCGTCGATGACGTGCCAGACGCGCGAGATGTCGCCGGGCTTGGGGCTGTACGTACGCACGGTCGTAGCCTTCGCTTCTTCAGTGATGGGTATTCCCATATGGCGTGAGACCTTGGGAACGGGTCCTGACAAGGCCACCACGGACGATCACGACAGCCCTGGTCCACAACGGGGACGCAACCCGTGTGTACCGCTGGTCATCGGCCCGGTGGACCGGCGTAAGGGCCCTTTCACGTGAGAATGAACAAGCCAATACGCATAACGAACCAGCAGGATACCCGCGATGCCCCGGACGGGTCAAAACGCCGAACGAGCTCCCGCATCCGCAGGCTCGTCGGCGCGCGCGCGACCGGGCACGGCTCCTGCCGTTCGTACGTCATCCAGGTTAACCCGAGCCGGAGCCCCGCACCTCCGCATCAGCGTGACCGCCAGCACACCGAGCGTGTAGAAGTCCTTGAACGCGCGCCGCTTGTTCTCCAGCTCGGAGGGCCACGGCACCCCCGCGATCTGCGGCCCGACACCCACCCAGAACCAGGGAGAACGGGCCACCGAGTCCTCCCGCACCGCCGACGCCAGCAGCAGCGGGAGCACCACCAGCAGGTAGTGGTCGAAGGACGGCCGCGACACCAGGAATGCGGCGAGCATCACCATGCAGGCCGTCTCCGCGAGCCGCATCTGACCGGTGTCCCGGTCGTCCGTACGGTGCCACCTGCGCCACGCCGCCCACAGCCCGCCCAGCGCCCCCGCGGCCGCCACCAGCACCGCGACCGGCTGCGGCACCCCCAGCCGCGGCAGCACGGCGATCGGCGAGGCGTCCCAGGGCAGCGCGTAGGCGTCCTGCCCCTGGAGCAGGAACGGCAGGGTCTTGGTGAAGAACAGCGTCGGGCTCGGCATCATCAGCGCCCCCGCCAGCGAGAGCCCGAGCGGCACCAGCACGGCGGCCGCCAGTCCGCGCCACTGCCGGGCCACCAGGAACAGCAGTCCCAGGGGCACCAGCATCGGCTTGCACGCGATCGCCAGACCCACCACCAGCCCGGCCGCCCCCCACGACCGGCGGTGCGCGAGCAGCAGCGCGAGCGGCAGGGCGGCCGCCGAGATGGCCGTCCAGTTCCCGATCACCACGAGGTTGATGTACGGCTTGTAACCGATGGCGAACAGCGCGAAACCGCCCACCGCGAAGCGCGAGCGCATCGGCACCGAGAACAGCTTGAGCGCGCCCCACCAGCCCAGGGCCAGCAGGCCCGACATCACGAGCGGCAGCACCCAGCGCAGCACCGGCATCGGCAGCAGCGCCTCCGGCACCGCCATCAGCACCGCGCTGGGCAGGTACAGGAAGCGCTTGTCCTCGTACGGGGAGCCTCCCGACAGGAGGGTGTCCGCGGCCTTGACCACGAAGGCGTTGTCCGAGCCCCAGTTGTGCCGCAGGCTCACGGACACCGCGATGCCCAGCACCACGGCCAGGGAGGCGGCCTTCCACGACCGGGGCGCGGGGCGCAGCAGCCAGTCGACGGCCCGGTTCCCGGAGTCCCGCTTGTCCCACTTCATGAGCCAGATGCTAGGCCGCAGGCCCACAACGCCTCCCCCTCGACTCGCACGGGGGTGGTGTCCCCCCTCAGCGCTTCCGGTCGACCCTACGTTCGTCCCACACGGGTTCCTGAGTCTCCCGTACAACACCGTCCGAACCGAAGACCAAATAACGGTCAAAAGTACGGGCGAACCAGCGGTCGTGCGTGACGCAGAGCACAGTGCCGTCGTAGGCCTCCAGGCCGTCCTGCAGCGCCTCCGCCGACTCCAGGTCCAGGTTGTCCGTCGGCTCGTCCAGCAGCAGCGCGGTGGTGCCCGCGAGCTCCAGGAGGAGGATCTGGAAGCGGGCCTGCTGCCCGCCCGACAGCTTCTCGAAGGGCTGGTCGCCCTGCCGCTCCAGCTCGTAGCGGCGCAGCGCGCCCATCGCCTGGCCCAGCGGCTTCGCCGCCTCCGTCCACAGGATGTCGACGAGCGTGCGGCCGAACAGCTCCGGGTGCGCGTGGGTCTGCGCGAAGTGACCGGGGACCACCCGGGCGCCGAGCTTCCAGGTCCCCGTGTGCTTGACGTCCTCGCCCGCCATCAGGCGCAGGAAGTGCGATTTGCCCGAACCGTTCGAGCCCAGCACCGCGACCCGCTCGCCGTAGAACACCTCCAGCGAGAAGGGCTTCATCAGGCCGGTCAGCTCCAGGTTCTCCACGGTCAGGGCGCGCACGCCCGTACGCCCGCCCCTGAGCCGCATCTTGATGTCCTGCTCGCGCGGCGGCTCCGGCGGCGGCCCGGCCTCCTCGAACTTCTGGAAGCGGGTCTGCATCGCCCGGTACCGCGAGGCCATGTCCGGGCTGCTCGCCGCCTGGTTGCGCAGCCGCAGCACCAGGGCCTTCAGCCGCGCGTGCTCCTCGTCCCAGCGCCGCTTCAGCTCCTCGAAGCGCGCGAAGCGCTCCTTGCGGGCGGCGTGGTAGGTGTCGAAGCCGGCGCCGTGCACCCAGACGTCGGAGCCCATCGGGCTCGCTTCCAGGCTGACGATCTTCTCGGCGGCCCGGGTCAGCAGCTCCCGGTCGTGCGACACGAACAGCACCGTCTTGCGGGTGGCCTTCAGCTGCTCCTCCAGCCACCGCTTGCCGGGCACGTCGAGGTAGTTGTCCGGCTCGTCGAGGAGCAGTACCTCGTCGGGCCCCCGCAGCAGCGCCTCCAGCACGAGCCGCTTCTGCTCACCGCCCGACAGCGTGCGCACCTCGCGGAACTGCGCGGTGTCGTACGGGATCGACAGCGCGGCCATCGTGCAGACGTCCCACAGGGTCTCCGCCTCGTACCCCTGGACGTCCGCCCAGTCGCTCAGCGCCTGCGCGTAGGCCATCTGCGCGGCCTCGTCGTCCACCGTCATGATCAGGTGCTCGGCCCGGTCGACGGCCTTCGCCGCTTCCCGGATCCGCGGCTGCGCCACCGATACCAGCAGGTCACGGACGGTGGTCTCGTCCCGGACGGAGCCGACGAACTGCGACATCACCCCGAGGCCGCCGGTGACCGTGACCCCGCCGCCGTGCGGCTGCAGCTCACCGGACATCAGTTTCAGGAGGGTGGTCTTGCCCGCTCCGTTCGCCCCGACCAGGGCGACCACGGAGCCCTCCCCCACCCGGAAGGAGACGTCGGGAAGCAGCACCCGCCCGTCGGGAAGGTAGTACTCCAGATGACTCGCTTCGAGATGTCCCATGCCGCGCATTGTCCCGGTCCGCCCGCGATCCGCCCAAACGGATTAGCCGCGTGGGCGGATCAGCCGCGCGGGCGCCGGATCAGCAGCAGCCCGCGCCCGGGAGCGTCCGCATGTTCCGCGCTTCCTTGCTGCGGGCGGCCAGCAGCTCGTCCGCCGGGTAGCCGACCTCTTCGAGGGTCAGCCCGTGCGGACGTACGACGTGCACGGAGGAATCGCGCACGGCGGCCTCCAGCACCTTCCCGGGCCACTCCACCGGCCGGTGCCCGTCGCCGACGTGCAGCAGCGCGCCCACGAGCGAGCGCACCATGTTGTGGCAGAAGGCGTCGGCGCGCACGGTCGCGGTGACGATCCCCTCCGCGTCCCGCACCCAGCTGAGCTGCTGGAGCGTACGGATGGTCGTCGCGCCCTCGCGCTTCTTGCAGTAGGCGGCGAAGTCGTGCTCGCCGAGCAGCGGCTTCGACGCCTCGTTCATGGCGTCCACGTCGAGCGGCCAGGAGTGCCACAGCACGTGCCCGCGGCGCAGCGGGTCCACGCCGGCCGTGTGGTCGCCCACGCGGTAGGCGTACCGGCGCCAGATCGCCGAGAAGCGCGCGTTGAACCCGGCGGGGGCCTCGGCCACCTTCCACACCCGGATGTCGTGCGGCAGCCGCCCCGCGAGCCGCCGCAGCAGCTTGTCGTGGTGCTCGGCCCACACCTCGTCGGCCACGTCGAACTGGGCGACCTGGCCGCGCGCGTGGACGCCCGCGTCCGTACGCCCGGCGACGGTCAGCTCGACCGGACCGGGCAGCCGCATGACGGTCGCCAGGGCCGACTCCAGCTCGCCCTGCACGGTCCGCAGCGTCCGCTGCTTCGCCCAGCCGGAGAAGTCCTTGCCGTCGTAACTCAGGTCCAGCCGCACCCGGACGTGCCCGGGCTCCACCTCGTCACTCACGTGACCGATCCTCTCAGCTGCGCGCTTCACACGAATACCGACAAACCAATGCAGAACGGGCCCGCCCCCGGGAAGGGGCGGGCCCGTTCAGAGCCGTTCAAGCAAGCGAGATCCCGGAGGATCAGGCCTCCTTGGTCTCCTCGGCGGCGGGAGCCTCGGCGACAGCCTCGGCGTCCTTCGCGGCGCGCTTGGTGGCAGCCTCGGCCTCACCGGTGGCGACCTGCGCCACGGTCAGGGCCTCGACCAGCTCGATGACCGCCATCGGGGCGTTGTCGCCACGACGGTTGCCGATCTTGGTGATGCGCGTGTAACCACCGGGGCGGTTCTCGTAGCGCGGGGCGATCTCGGTGAAGAGCGTGTGCACGATGCTCTTGTCCGTGATCGTCTGCAGCACCAGGCGACGGTTGTGGATGTCGCCCTTCTTGGCCTTGGTCACCAGGCGCTCGGCGTAGGGACGCAGGCGGCGGGCCTTGGCCTCGGTGGTGGTGATGCGGCCGTGCTCGAAGAGCGCCTTCGCGAGGTTCGCGAGGAGGTGCTTCTCGTGCGCGGCGCTGCCGCCCAGACGGGCACCCTTTGCGGGACGCGGCATGGGATTACTCCTTCATATCTGCACCGGCCGTGTCAGGTACCGGTGTCAGTTCCCCCGGGGCGGACGCCCCGGGAAAGTTCTCTTAGTACTGCTCGGTCTCGACGAAACCGGCGTCCGCGTCGTCGTCGGCGCCGAAGGCGTCGGCGGCGGCGGTCGGGTCGAATCCGGGCGGGCTGTCCTTGAGGGCCAGACCCATGCCGGCGAGCTTCGCCTTGACCTCGTCGATCGACTTCGCGCCGAAGTTGCGGATGTCGAGCAGGTCCGCCTCGGAGCGGGCCACGAGCTCACCCACGGAGTGGATGCCCTCGCGCTTGAGGCAGTTGTACGAGCGGACCGTGAGCTCGAGCTCCTCGATCGGCAGCGCCAGATCGGCGGCCAGGGCCGCGTCCGTCGGCGAGGGGCCCATGTCGATGCCCTCGGCGTCGATGTTGAGCTCGCGGGCCAGACCGAACAGCTCGACCAGGGTCTTGCCGGCGGACGCCATGGCGTCGCGCGGGCGCATGGCCTGCTTGGTCTCGACGTCGACGATGAGCTTGTCGAAGTCGGTGCGCTGCTCGACTCGGGTCGCCTCGACCTTGTAGGTGACCTTCAGCACGGGGCTGTAGATGGAGTCGATCGGGATGCGACCGATCTCCTGGCCGACCTGCTTGTTCTGGACGGCGGAGACGTAGCCGCGACCGCGCTCGACGGTCAGCTCCATCTCCAGCTTGCCCTTGCCGTTGAGCGTGGCGAGGACCAGGTCCGGGTTGTGCACCTCGACACCGGCCGGGGGCGCGATGTCGGCAGCGGTGACCAGGCCGGGACCCTGCTTGCGCAGGTACATCACGACCGGCTCGTCGTGCTCCGAGGAGACGACCAGCTGCTTGATGTTGAGGATGAGGTCGGTGACGTCTTCCTTGACACCCGGCACGGTGGTGAACTCGTGCAGGACGCCGTCCACGCGGATGCTGGTGACAGCGGCACCCGGGATCGAGGACAGGAGCGTGCGGCGGAGCGAGTTGCCGAGGGTGTAACCGAAGCCCGGCTCGAGCGGCTCGATCACGAACCGCGAGCGGTACTCGTCGACGACCTCTTCGGTCAGCGACGGACGCTGAGCGATAAGCATGTGTGTGTTCCTTCAGTCGTGGACGCCCACTATTTGACGTCCTACGGGCACTACGTACAGCAAGGGTACGGGCGGCACGTCCCCCGCGAGGGGTTCGTACCGCCCGGACACTCAAAGACGCACAGGCGTCGCTGCGTCAGACGCGGCGGCGCTTCGGCGGGCGGCAACCGTTGTGCGGGGTGGGGGTGACGTCCTGGATCGAACCGACCTCGAGGCCAGTGGCCTGGAGCGAGCGGATCGCGGTCTCGCGGCCGGAGCCCGGACCCTTGACGAAGACGTCAACCTTGCGCATGCCGTGCTCCTGCGCGCGGCGGGCGGCCGACTCGGCGGCCATCTGCGCGGCGAAGGGGGTGGACTTGCGCGAGCCCTTGAAGCCGACGTGGCCGGCGGAGGCCCAGGAGATCACGTTGCCCGCGGGGTCCGTGATCGAAACGATGGTGTTGTTGAACGTGCTCTTGATGTGGGCGTGCCCATGAGCGACGTTCTTCTTTTCCTTGCGGCGCACCTTCTTGGCAGCGCCCTGACGACCCTTGGGGGGCATCTAAATCTCCTACGGGAGGTGGTCGGTCCTACAGCGAAGACCGCTGAGTAAGCGTCCGGCTGAGGACTACTTCTTGCCCGGCTTCTTCTTACCGGCGATCGCGCGACGCGGACCCTTGCGGGTACGGGCGTTCGTGCTGGTGCGCTGACCGTGCACGGGCAGGCCGCGACGGTGACGGACACCCTGGTAGCACTGGATCTCGACCTTGCGGCGGATGTCGGCCTGGATCTCGCGGCGGAGGTCACCCTCGGTGCGGAGGTTGGCGTCCACGTACTCGCGGATCTTGACGAGGTCCTCTTCGGCCAGGTCACGAACGCGGGTGTCGGGGTTCACACCGGTGGCCGCAAGGATCTCCTTGGACCGGGTGCGACCGACACCGAAGACGTAGGTAAGTGCGATCTCCACACGCTTTTCGCGCGGGATGTCAACACCGGAAACGCGTGCCATTCAATGGCTCCTGTGTGTTCGGGGGTCTTCAGCAGAACCGAACCCCGACCGCCGACCACACCTGTTGGGTGGTGGTACGCCCGGGTCCCCGGCCCCCGCCGGAGGTGCCGCCGGCCCTGGTCGGGGCTAGGCGGGTTCTGCGTATGTACGTTTTCTTACGTCGCGCGAAGAACTGCGGAAGGCAGGTCGGTCGGCGTGCGTCAGCCCTGGCGCTGCTTGTGGCGCAGGTTGTCGCAGATGACCATGACCCGACCGTGACGGCGGATCACCTTGCACTTGTCGCAGATCTTCTTGACGCTCGGCTTGACCTTCATGTTGGTGAGGTTCTCCGGGTCAGTGCCACCACCCGCACCGGGACGGATGCCCAGGCAGGAGTGAGGACAAGATCTACTTGTATCGGTAGACGATCCGGCCACGCGTCAGGTCGTACGGAGACAGCTCCACGACGACCCGGTCATCAGGGAGGATGCGGATGTAGTGCATGCGCATCTTGCCGCTGATGTGCGCGAGGACTTTGTGACCGTTCTGGAGTTCCACCTTGAACATCGCGTTCGGGAGGGACTCGATCACGGTGCCCTCGATTTCGATGGCACCTTGCTTCTTGGCCACGCTTCGCCTTTCGAATCGGCTACCTTGATCGGCCTCGCGCCCATGCAGGCATGGAAGTGCACGAGAGCCGACGAGTCAGTCTACGTCAGGGCACCCAGAAAGACGAATCCGGAAAGTTTGCCCCGAAGTCTAGATCATT
Organism: Streptomyces sp. NPDC002138; assembly: GCF_040296485.1. Taxonomy (NCBI): domain Bacteria; kingdom Bacillati; phylum Actinomycetota; class Actinomycetes; order Kitasatosporales; family Streptomycetaceae; genus Streptomyces; species Streptomyces sp. NPDC002138. The sequence goes on from NZ_JBEOXE010000039.1 coordinate 54,340, forward strand.
AACCGAGGGGGTCCGGCGCCGTGGTGACCCCGTACTCCGCCAGCTTCGCCTTGCCGCAGTCCGGAGAGGTCAGGACGATGGGTCCGGCCTCGGTGAGAGCGATGGAGTGCTCCCAGTGGGAGGACCAGGTGCCGTCGGTCGTGATGACGGTCCAGTCGTCCGCCAGGACCTCCGTCTGGGCGGTGCCCAGGGAGACCATGGGCTCGATCGCCAGGCAGACGCCCGGGACCAGCTTGATGCCCTTGCCCCGCTTGCGCGAGACGTAGTTCAGCAGGTGGGGGTCCATGTGCATCTCGGACCCGATGCCGTGGCCGCCGTAGTCCTCGATGATCCCGAACTTGCCGAGGCTGTGCTCACCGGTGGTCGGCCGCGGCTGGCGCTTGATGTAGGTCTCGATCGCCTTGGAGATGTCCACGAGGCGGTTGCCGAGCTTCATGGCGGCGATGCCCGCCCACATCGACTCCTCGGTCACCCGGGAGAGCTCCACGAGCTCGGGCGCGTGCCCGGTGCCCACGAAGGCGGTGTAGGCGGCGTCGCCGTGCCAGCCGTCGATGATCGCGCCCGCGTCGATCGAGATGATGTCGCCGTCCTTGAGGACGGTCTTGTCGTCCGGGATGCCGTGGACGACGACCTCGTTGACCGAGGTGCAGATGGTCGCGGGGAACCCGCCGTACCCGAGGAAGTTCGACTTCGCTCCGGCGTCGGCGATCACCTTGCGCGCGACCATGTCCAGGTCCCGCGTCGTGGCGCCCGGCACGGCCGCCTCACGGGTGGCGGCGTGAATGGCGGCGACGACCAGTCCGGCCTCCCGCATCTTCGCGATCTGCTCGGGGGTCTTCAGCTGGACCATGAACGTGCCTTCCCTCATTCGCGGCTGAACCGCCGCCGCTCTCGCGGAGGTGGTTGATCTCCGCTGTGGTTCCTCAATTATTGGCTCACGTCCCGAAAACCGTCACGCAGACGGCCGCGGGCCCCCGAAGGGACACCGCGGCCGGTACGGCAAAGAGGGGGAGCTACTTCTTCAGGGCGTCCATCGCGCGCTGCGTGACGTCCTTGACCTCGCCGAGGGCGGGGATCGTCACGAGCAGGCCCTGGGCCTTGTAGTAGTCGATGATCGGCTCGGTCTGCGTGTGGTAGACGTCGAGGCGGTTGCGCACCGTGGCCTCGGAGTCGTCGTCGCGCAGGTAGAGCTCGCCACCACACACATCGCACACCCCGTCGACCTTCGGCGGCTTGTAGTCGATGTGGAAGATGTGCTTGTTGTCGTTGCGGCAGGTACGCCGTCCGGCGATCCGCTTCACGACCTCGTCCTCCTCGACCTCCAGGTCGAGGACGGCGTCGAGCTTGATGCCCTGCGCCTTGAGGATGTCGTCCAGCGCCTCGGCCTGGGAGACGTTGCGCGGGAAGCCGTCGAGCAGGAAGCCGTTCGCGGCGTCCGGCTGCTCCATACGGTCCTTCGCCATGTCGATCGTGACCTCGTCCGGGACGAGGTCACCCTTCGACATGTAGGACTGGGCGCGCCGGCCCAGCTCCGTCTTCTGGCTGATGTTCGCGCGGAACAGGTCGCCCGTGGAGATGTGCGGGATGGACAGGGTCTCGGCAAGCACGGTTGCCTGCGTTCCCTTGCCCGCACCAGGAGGTCCGACGAGGACAATACGCATCAGCGGAGGAACCCTTCGTAATTGCGCTGCTGGAGCTGGCTCTCGATCTGCTTCACGGTCTCCAGACCCACACCCACGATGATCAGGATGCTCGTCCCGCCGAACGGGAAGTTCTGGTTCGCGCCGAAGCCCGCCAACGCCATCGTCGGCACAAGAGCGATGAGTCCCAGGTACAGCGACCCCGGCCAGGTGATCCGGTTGAGCACGTAGCTCAGGTACTCGGCAGTGGGTCGGCCAGCCCGGATGCCCGGGATGAAGCCACCATACTTCTTCATGTTGTCTGCAACTTCCTCGGGGTTGAACGAGATCGCCACGTAGAAGAACGCGAAGAACACGATCAGGAGGAAGTAGGCAGCGATGTAGTAGGGGTGGTCGCCCTTGACGAAGTGCTGCTGGATCCAGACGGCCCAGCCGGCCTTCGAGCCGCTGAACTGAACGATCAGGGCCGGGATGTAGAGCAGCGACGAGGCGAAGATGACGGGGATGACGCCCGCCTGGTTCACCTTGAGCGGGATGTAGGTCGAGGTCCCGCCGTACGCGCGGCGCCCGATCATGCGCTTCGCGTACTGCACCGGGATCCGGCGCTGGGCCTGCTCGACGAAGACCACGAGGGCCACCATCGCGAGACCCACCAGGATGACCACGCCGAACTCGACCCAGCCACCGGCGATCTTGCCCTGGAGCTTGATGGTCCACAGGGCGCTGACGAAGCCGGCGGCGATCGAGATGAACATGAGGATCGACATGCCGTTGCCGATGCCGCGGTCGGTGACGAGCTCACCGAGCCACATGACGACACAGGTGCCGGCGGTCATGGTGATGACCATGGTGACCATGGTGAAGATCGAGCGGTCCGGGACGATCTTGCTGGCGACCTGGCAGCCCTGGAACAGGGCGCCGCTCTTGGCGGTGGCCACGAGGCCGGTGCCTTGGAGGATCGCGAGTGCGACCGTCAGATAGCGCGTGTACTGAGTGATCTTCGCCGTGCCGGACTGACCCTCTTTTTTGAGGTTCTCCAGCTTCGGGATGACCACGGTCAGCAGCTGCAGGATGATGCTCGCCGTGATGTACGGCATGATGCCGAGCGCGAAGATCGTGATCTGCAGCAGCGCACCGCCGCTGAACATGTTGACGAGGCCGAACAGGCTGTTACTGCTGCCCGCGGCCTCGACACAGATCTGAACGTTCTTGTAGCTCACGCCGGGTACCGGGATGTGGGACCCGAGCCGGAACAGCACGATGATGCCGAGCGTGAAGAGCAGCTTCTTGCGCAGGTCGGGCGTCTTGAACGCCCGGGCGAACGCGGTGAGCACGGTGCCTCCTGCGACCCCCGCGCTACTGCGTCAGAGGTGACGGTCTGAGGGATCGACGAATACGACAAAGCAAAGGTGCAGGCCACCATACCGGCGACACGGCCCCCCTAGGAACGACCAACCGGGGATGCCCCATATGTGAGGCATCCCCGGTCGGGTTTCTAGCTATAAATCACTGGGTTCGTCTTAGACGAGCTCAGTGACAGTGCCACCAGCGGCGGCAATCTTCTCCTTGGCGGTACCGGAGACGGCGTCAACCGAAACCTGCAGCGCCACGGAGATCTCGCCCTGTCCGAGGACCTTGACGAGGCTGTTCTTACGAACCGCGCCCTTGGCGACCAGGTCGGCCACCGTGACCTCTCCACCCTCGGGGTAGAGAGCGCCGAGCTTGTCCAGGTTGACAACCTGGAACTCGGTGCGGAACGGGTTCTTGAAGCCCTTGAGCTTCGGCAGGCGCATGTGGAGGGGCATCTGCCCACCCTCGAAGCGCACCGGGATCTGGTAACGGGCCTTCTGGCCCTTCGTACCACGACCAGCCGTCTTACCCTTCGACGCCTCACCACGACCGACACGGGTCTTCGCGGTCTTGGCACCGGGGGCGGGACGGAGGTTGTGGGCCTTCAGCGGGCTGTTCTCAGCCATGTTAGTCAACCTCCTCAACCGTCACGAGGTGGCGGACGGTCTGCACCATTCCGCGGAACTCGGGGCGGTCCTCCTTGACGACCACGTCGTTCAGGCGCTTGAGCCCGAGCGAACGCAGAGTGTCGCGGTGGTTCTGCTTGCTGCCGATGTACGACTTCGTCTGCGTGATCTTGAGACGGGCCATTACGCACCCGCTCCCGCAGCACGCGCACGAAGGAGAGCCGCGGGGGCGACGTCCTCGAGGGGCAGACCACGGCGAGCCGCGATCTCCTCGGGACGCTGCAGGCCCTTGAGGGCCGCCACGGTCGCGTGCACGATGTTGATCGCGTTGGACGAGCCAAGCGACTTCGACAGGATGTCGTGAACGCCGGCGCACTCCAGAACGGCGCGCACCGGGCCACCGGCGATAACACCGGTACCGGGGGAAGCCGGCTTCAGGAGCACGACGCCCGCGGCACGCTCGCCCGTGATCGGGTGAGGGATCGTGCCCTGGATGCGCGGAACCTTGAAGAAGGACTTCTTCGCTTCCTCGACACCCTTGGCGATGGCCGCGGGAACTTCCTTGGCCTTGCCGTAACCGACACCTACAGTGCCGTCACCGTCGCCCACCACGACCAGCGCGGTGAAGCTGAAGCGGCGACCACCCTTGACAACCTTGGCGACGCGGTTGATCGCGACAACGCGCTCAACGTAAGCGGTCTTCTCGGCGGCAGGGCCACCGTCGCGACCCTTCCGGTCCCGCCGCTCGCCGCCACCGGCACCGCTTCCGCGGCGCTGGGGTCCAGCCATTGGATTACCTCTCTCTGTTACGTCCGTTAGTCCCGGAACCGGGGCTTAGAACTTCAGCCCGGCTTCGCGGGCGGCGTCAGCCAGAGCGGCAATGCGCCCGGCGTATCGGTTGCCACCGCGGTCGAACACGACGGTCTCGACACCCGCAGCCTTGGCACGCTCGGCGACGAGCGCGCCGACAGCCTGGGCCTGAGCGCTCTTGTCGCCTTCGCCACCGCGGATCGAAGCGTCCAGGGTCGACGCGGACGCCAGGGTGTGACCCTGGAGGTCGTCGATGACCTGAGCAACGATGTTGCGGTTGGAACGCGTCACGACGAGGCGCGGACGCTCCGCCGTACCCGAGACGTTCTTGCGGATGCGGATGTGGCGGCGAGCCTTGGCGGCACGCTTGTACGCGTCGCCCTTGGCGATCTTCACACCGTATGCCATGGCTACTTACCAGCCTTTCCGACCTTGCGGCGGATGACTTCGCCGGCGTACTTGACACCCTTGGCCTTGTACGGGTCGGGCTTCCGCAGCTTGCGGATGTTGGCGGCGACCTCGCCGACCTTCTGCTTGTCGATGCCCTCGACCGTGAACTTGGTGGGCGACTCGACCTTGAAGGAGATGCCCTCGGGCGCCTCGATCAGGATCGGGTGGCTGTAACCAAGCTGGAACTCCAGGTTGGAGCCCTTCGCGGCGACGCGGTAACCGACACCGCTGATCTCGAGCGCCTTGACGTAACCCGTGGTCACGCCGGTGATCATGTTCGCCACCAGCGTGCGGGACAGGCCGTGCAGGGCCTTGTTCTGACGCTCGTCGTTGGGGCGCGTGACGGTGAGGACACCGTCCTCGCCCTTAACGACACCGATGGGCGACGCGACGGTGTGCGAGAGGGAACCCTTGGGGCCCTTCACGGCGACCGTGCTGCCATCGATGGTGACGTCCACACCGGCGGGAACCTGGATGGGGAGCTTGCCGATTCGCGACATTGCTTTTCCTCCGTTCCCGACTACCAGACGTAGGCGAGGACTTCCCCACCTACGCCCTTCTTGCCTGCCTGCTGGCCGGTGAGGAGACCGTGGGACGTGGAGATGATCGCCACGCCCAGGCCGCCGAGCACCTTGGGCAGGTTGGTGGACTTCGCGTACACGCGCAGACCGGGCTTCGAGATCCGCTTGATGCCCGCGATGGAGCGCTCACGGTTCGGCCCGAACTTCAGCTCGAGGACGAGGTTCTTGCCGACCTCGGCGTCCTCGACCTTCCAGCCGGTGATGAAACCCTCCTGCTTGAGGATCTCCGCGATGTGCGACTTGATCTTGCTGTGCGGCATCACCACGGTGTCGTGGTACGCCGAGTTAGCGTTACGCAGACGAGTCAGCATGTCTGCGATCGGGTCAGTCATGGTCATGAATCGGCCTTCGGCCTCTCTCGCCGGGGTTTCCTGTATGCGCCATCCCTCTCCCCACTCAGTGGCGGGACGGGTGCGGTGCGGGGACCTACGGCGTAGTAAGTCGTTATGGACGGCAGGCGCCCAACCCCACAAGCCTACGGCATGCGGAGCGGGGCACCCACCGGCCAGGTGCTTACCGAGAGTCTCTGGTGATTCCCAAGTCCCGGAGGACTGGAGGGAATTACCAGGAGCTCTTGGTCACGCCCGGCAGCTCGCCACGGTGAGCCATCTCACGAAGGCACACGCGGCACAGGCCGAACTTGCGGTACACGGAGTGGGGGCGACCGCAGCGCTGGCAGCGGGTGTACGCACGCACACCGAACTTGGGCTTACGGGCAGCCTTCGCGATGAGAGCCTTCTTCGCCATCTCGCTTACGCCTCCTTGAAGGGGAAGCCGAGGTGACGAAGGAGGGCGCGGCCCTCGTCGTCGTTGGTCGCCGTGGTGACCACGGTGATGTCCATACCCCGGGTACGGTCGATCTTGTCCTGGTCGATCTCGTGGAACATGACCTGCTCCGTGAGACCGAAGGTGTAGTTGCCACGGCCGTCGAACTGCTTCGGCGACAGACCACGGAAGTCACGGATACGCGGCAGCGCGAGCGACAGCGTACGGTCCAGGAACTCCCACATGCGGTCACCACGGAGGGTGACGTGGCAGCCGATCGGCTGACCCTCGCGCAGCTTGAACTGCGCGATGGACTTGCGGGCCTTCGTGACGGCCGGCTTCTGACCGGTGATCGTCGTCAGGTCCTTGATGGCGCCGTCGATCAGCTTGGAGTCGCGGGCGGCGTCGCCCACACCCATGTTGACCACGATCTTCACGAGGCCGGGGATCTGCATGACGTTCTCGTAGGAGAACTCTTCACGCAGCTTGCCCGCGATGTCCTCGCGGTACTTCGTCTTGAGACGCGGAGTGGTAGCCATCAGATGTCCTCACCCGTCCGCTTGGCAACGCGGATCTTGTTGCCCTCGTCGTCGAAGCGGTAGCCGACGCGGGTGACGACCTTCTGGCCGTCCTTCTCCACGACCAGCTGAACGTTGCTGACGTGGATCGGCGCCTCGGTGATCACGATGCCACCGGTCTGCGAGCCACCAGCGGTCTGGCCGGCCTTGGTGTGCTTCTTGACCCGGTTGACACCCTCGACGAGGACGCGGTTCTCAGTAGGGATGGCCACGATGACCTTGCCCTGCTTGCCCTTGTCCTTACCGGTGATGACCTGAACCAGGTCGCCCTTCTTGATCTTCATGCTTACAGCACCTCCGGCGCGAGCGAGATGATCTTCATGAACTTCTTCTCGCGCAGCTCACGGCCCACCGGGCCGAAGATACGGGTGCCACGAGGGTCGCCGTCGTTCTTGAGAATGACAGCGGCGTTCTCGTCGAAGCGGATGTACGAGCCGTCCTGGCGGCGGCGCTCCTTGACGGTGCGAACGATGACGGCCTTGACGACGTCACCCTTCTTCACGTTGCCACCGGGGATCGCATCCTTGACGGTGGCGACGATGACGTCACCGATGCCCGCGTAGCGGCGACCCGAACCACCGAGAACACGGATGCAAAGGATTTCCTTGGCACCAGTGTTGTCGGCGACACGCAGTCGCGACTCCTGCTGGATCACGTCTATCTCCTGTTTGTCTGCCGGTTCCCGGCAGGGGCTTCGCGGTGCTCTTTCAAGCGGTGGAAGCCCCTACCGAGCCTGGCGGAACTGACCTGAGGGAAACCCCTCAGGCAATTTCCTTACTTGGCCTTCTCGAGGATCTCGACGATGCGCCAGCGCTTGCTCGCCGACAGCGGACGCGTCTCCATGATGAGGACGCGGTCGCCGACGCCGGCAGCGTTCTGCTCGTCGTGCGCCTTGAGCTTGTTCGTACGGCGGATGACCTTGCCGTACAGGGCGTGCTTCACGCGGTCCTCGACGGCGACGACGACGGTCTTGTCCATCTTGTCGCTGACGACGAGACCCTCACGGGTCTTGCGGAAGCCGCGGTCCTGGGTCTCAGTCACATTCTTCTCGCTCATCAGGCGCTCTCCACCGTCTCGATACCGAGCTCACGCTCGTGCATCAGGGTGTAGATGCGAGCGATGTCCTTACGGACGGAACGGAGCCGGCCGTTGTTCTCCAGCTGACCCGTGGCCGCCTGGAAGCGCAGCTTGAACAGCTCTTCCTTGGCCTCGCGCAGCTTGCCAACGAGCTCCTCGTTACCGAGCTCACGCAGCTCGGACGCCTTGGTTCCCGTCGCCATCACGACTCACCTGCCTCGCGCCGAACAATCCGGCACTTCATCGGAAGCTTGTGAGCAGCGCGGGTGAGCGCCTCACGAGCAATCTTCTCGTTCGGGTAGGACAGCTCGAACATGACCCGGCCCGGGTGCACGTTCGCGATCCACCACTCGGGAGAACCCTTACCGGAACCCATGCGGGTCTCGGCAGGCTTCTTCGTCAGGGGACGGTCCGGGTAAATGTTGATCCAGACCTTGCCGCCACGCTTGATGTGGCGGGTCATCGCGATACGAGCCGCCTCGATCTGGCGGTTCGTCACGTAGGCGGGGGTAAGCGCCTGGATGCCGTACTCGCCGAACGAGACCTCAGTACCGCCCTTGGCCATACCGCGGCGCTTGGGGTGGTGCTGCTTGCGGTGCTTGACCCTACGAGGGATCAGCATGTCGGTCAGGCCTCCGTTCCGGTGCTCTCAGCCGGAGCGGCGGCGGGAGCGTCGGCCTTGGGGGCCTCGGCGCCAACAGCCTGCTGCGGCTTGCGGCCGCCACGGCCGCCACGCTCGCCACCACGACCACCACGGCCACCGGCCGGACGGTCGTTCGCGCCACCACGGGCCGGGCGGTTACCCGCACGGGCCGCAGCGTTCTCGGCGCGAACCTCGGCGATGTTCTTGACGTCGCCCTTGTAGATCCAGACCTTCACGCCGATGCGGCCGAAGGTGGTCTTGGCCTCGAAGAAGCCGTAGTCCACGTTCGCGCGCAGCGTGTGCAGCGGCACACGACCCTCGCGGTAGAACTCGGACCGGCTCATCTCGGCGCCGCCGAGACGGCCACCACACTGGATCTTGATGCCCTTGGCGCCGGCCTTCATCGTGCCCTGCATGCTCTTACGCATGGCGCGACGGAAGGAGACGCGGGAGGACAGCTGCTCCGCAACGGCCTGAGCAACCAGCTGAGCGTCCATCTCGGGGTTCTTGACCTCGAGGATGTTCAGCTGGACCTGCTTGCCCGTGAGCTTCTCGAGGTCACCGCGGATGCGGTCGGCCTCGGCGCCACGGCGGCCGATGACGATGCCGGGACGCGCGGTGTGGATGTCCACACGCACACGGTCACGGGTGCGCTCGATCTCAACCTTCGAGATGCCGGCGCGCTCCATGCCGGACGTCATCATCCTGCGGATGGCGACGTCTTCCTTGACGTAGTCCTTGTACAGCTTGTCGGCGTACCAACGCGACTTGAAGTCGGTGGTAATGCCGAGCCGGAACCCGTGCGGGTTTACCTTCTGGCCCATTACCGGGTTCCTTCCTTGCTGCTGACGACCACGGTGATGTGGCTGGTCCGCTTGCGGATCCGGTAGGCACGGCCCTGAGCACGCGGACGGAACCGCTTCAGGGTCGGGCCCTCGTCCACGTACGCCTCGCTGATGACCAGCGAAGAGGCGTCCGTGTGGTCGTAGTTGTGAGCCGCGTTGGCAATGGCGCTGTCCAGCACCTTGCCAACGGGCACGCTCGCGGCCTGCGGGGCGAAACGCAGGACCGCCTGAGCCTCCGTGGCATCCATGCCACGGATAAGGTCCACCACTCGGCGGGCCTTCATGGGCGTGACGCGGATGTACCGCGCCTGGGCCCTGGCTTCCATGGTTGTCCCTTCGGTGTAAGTCATAGTCGTTACCACCCCGCCTTTAGCGGCGCTTCGACTTCCGGTCGTCCTTGACGTGGCCGCGGAAGGTGCGAGTCGGCGAGAACTCGCCGAGCTTGTGGCCGACCATCGACTCGGTGACGAACACCGGGACGTGGATCTTGCCGTTGTGCACCGCGATGGTGTGACCCAGCATGGCCGGGATGATCATCGAGCGACGGGACCAGGTCTTGATGACGTTCTTGGTACCAGCTTCGTTCTGTACGTCCACCTTCTTGATGAGGTGTCCGTCGACGAAGGGTCCCTTCTTGAGACTGCGCGGCATCTAAACCCGCTCCTAGCGCTTCTTGTTCGTCTTGCGGCGGCGGACGATGTACTTGCTCGAAGCCTTCTTCGGCGAGCGAGTACGACCCTCCTTCTGACCCCACGGGGAGACCGGGTGACGACCACCGGAGGTCTTACCCTCACCACCACCGTGCGGGTGGTCGACCGGGTTCATCGCGACACCGCGGACGGAGGGGCGAACGCCCTTCCAGCGCATGCGGCCGGCCTTGCCCCAGTTGATGTTCGACTGCTCGGCGTTGCCGACCTCGCCGACCGTGGCGCGGCAGCGGACGTCGACCAGGCGGACCTCGCCCGACGGCATACGCAGGTGGGCGTACTGGCCCTCCTTCGCCAGCAGCTGCACGGACGAACCGGCAGAGCGGGCGAACTTGGCGCCACCACCGGGACGGAGCTCGATCGCGTGGATCGTGGTACCGACCGGGATGTTGCGGAGCGGGAGGTTGTTACCCGGCTTGATGTCGGCGCCAGGGCCGTTCTCAATCCGGTCACCCTGGCTCAGCTTGGCCGGGGCGATGATGTAGCGCTTCTCGCCGTCTGCGTAGTGCAGGAGCGCGATGCGCGCGGTGCGGTTCGGGTCGTACTCGATGTGAGCGACCTTGGCCGGCACGCCATCCTTGTCGTGACGACGGAAGTCGATCACGCGGTAGGCGCGCTTGTGGCCGCCGCCCTGGTGGCGAACAGTGATCCGACCGGTGTTGTTACGGCCGCCCTTGCTGTGCAGCGGGCGAACCAGCGACTTCTCCGGCGTGGACCGCGTGATCTCGACAAAGTCGGCGACGCTGGAGCCACGACGGCCCGGGGTCGTCGGCTTGTACTTGCGGATACCCATTTCTCAGTCCTCGTCCGATTCCGGACGACTAGACCTCCGTTAGGAGGCCTGGCCGCCGAAGATGTCGATTCGGTCGCCCTCAGCGAGGGTCACGATGGCGCGCTTGGTGTCAGCGCGCTTGCCGAAACCGGTCTTGGTGCGCTTGCGCTTACCCTGACGGTTGATCGTGTTGACCCCGGTGACCTTGACCGAGAAGACCGCTTCCACAGCCTGCTTGATCTGGGTCTTGTTCGAGCCCGGCGCGACGATGAACGTGTACTTGTTCTCGTCGAGCAGCGCGTAGCTCTTCTCCGAGACAACCGGCTTGATCAGCAGGTCGCGCGGGTCAGTGAAGGTCTTGCTGGTAACGGTCGCGTCAGACATTACGCGTCGCTCCCTTCGGTCTCGTCGGCCTTGGGGCCAGACACGAAGGACTCGAAAGCGGCCTGAGTGAAGACCACGTCGTCAGAGACGATCACGTCGTACGTGTTCAGCTGGCCCGGCTCCAGGATGTGCACCTGGGGCAGGTTGCGGGCGGACAGCCACGCGGCCTCGTCGGCGCGGTCGACGACCAGGAGCAGGTTCTTGCGCTCCGAGATCTTGCCGAACAGCGTCTTGGCGGCCTTCGTGGAGGCGGCACCCTCGACCACACCGGTGACGATGTGGATGCGGGAGTGACGCGCGCGGTCCGACAGGGCACCACGGAGAGCGGCGACCTTCATCTTCTTCGGGGTCCGCTGCGAGTAGTCACGCGGCTGCGGGCCGTGGACGACGCCACCGCCGGCGAACTGCGGAGCGCGGGTCGAACCCTGACGGGCGCGGCCGGTGCCCTTCTGGCGGTACGGCTTGCGGCCACCACCACGGACTTCGCCACGACGCTTGGTCTTGTGCGTGCCCTGACGGGCAGCGGCCAGCTGAGCGACAACGACCTGGTGGATCAGCGGAACGCTGGTCTTGGCGTCGAAGATCTCCGCGGGGAGATCGACGGTACCGGCCTTGTCGCCTGCCGGCGAAAGGATGTCAATGGTGCTCATTACCTCAAGCCCCCTTGGCCGCGGTACGGACCAGGACGAGGCCGCCGTTCGGACCGGGGACCGCACCCTTGATGAGGAGCAGACCCTTCTCCGCGTCAACCGCGTGGATGGTCAGGTTCTGGGTGGTGACGCGCTCGTTACCCATACGACCGGCCATGCGCATGCCCTTGAAGACACGCCCAGGGGTGGCGCAGCCACCGATCGAACCGGGGGAGCGGTGCTTGCGCTGCACACCGTGACCGGCGCCGAGGCCCCGGAAGTTGTGCCGCTTCATGACACCGGCGAAGCCCTTGCCCTTGCTGTTGCCCGTGACGTCAACCTTGACGCCGGACTCGAACACCTCAGCAGTGATCTCCTGGCCGAGCGTGTACTCGCTGGCGTCGGAGGTGCGGAGCTCCACCAGGTGGCGGCGGGGGGTCACGTCGGCCTTGGCGAAGTGGCCCTTGAGGGGCTTGTTCACCTTGCGCGGGTCGATCTCGCCGAAGGCGATCTGGACCGACTCGTAGCCGTCGATGTCGTTCGTACGGACCTGGGTAACGACGCAGGGCCCGGCCTTGACAACGGTCACCGGGACGACACGGTTGTTCTCGTCCCAGACCTGGGTCATGCCGAGCTTCTCGCCCAGGACGCCCTTGATCTGCTTTGCCATCTTCTCCGTGCCTCTCAGAGCTTGATCTCGATGTCAACGCCGGCCGGAAGGTCCAGGCGCATCAGCGAGTCAACGGTCTTGGGCGTCGGGTCGAGGATGTCGATCAGGCGCTTGTGCGTGCGCATCTCGAAGTGCTCGCGCGAGTCCTTGTACTTGTGCGGCGACTTGATGACGCAGTACACGTTCTTCTCAGTGGGCAGCGGCACCGGGCCCGCGACCGACGCACCAGTGCGCGTCACCGTCTCGACGATCTTCTTCGCCGAGGAATCGATGACCTCGTGGTCGTAGGCCTTGAGCCGGATGCGGATCTTCTGTCCCGCCATGGCTACTCCGTAGTCCTGTCTGTTGTGGAAACGCTCTGGCTCCCGGTCGGCTGCGGATTTCCCGCCGCCCCTCCTCCGACCCACGCGGTCGGGCGTGTCGCACTCCCTCCAAAGAAATTTCCTTACGGAAATTCCCTGCCAAGGGGGTGCGGTCCCAAGACCGCGCATCGGGGAAGAAACACCCACCGAGTGCCTGGCTGGCTCCGTGCTGACACTTCCCAGAAGATTCCCGTACGTCCGCCCCAGCGCTGCCCCGGAGGGCAGATACGGGCGACGAGTACTGTGGGACTCGCTTCCGGTCCTCCCGGCGGGAGGCGCGCAGCATCGGCACTCAGCCGAGCAACTTGAGTAGTCTGCCATACGAGGCACGTATGGCGCCAATCGGGCGCAGAACAATACCCCGCCACGCTGCGTGGTCAAACTGCACCACGCGGCGCGGGGCCCGGGGCCCTGGCGGGAGGCGGTCAGGACCGGGAGACCGTCCCGCAGTCCTGCGGCAGCGCGTCCAGCGGCGTGCTCCGGTCGTACGGGTCCGTGACCGACCCGGTCGGATTCGGCGCCGTACGCCCGTCGCCGACGAAGGTCGGGTGCAGGTAGCCGGTCCCGTCCCGGGAGCAGTCGTCGTTGCCCGCGCTCTCCTTCCACTCCACGAGCTGCAGCTTGCCCTCGGTCACCTGCCAGCGCTTCGGGTCGTGGTAGGCCGTCGTCACGGTGCGCCGGACGATCGTGCGGGCCACCTCGTCGGAGCCGCCCTTCGCCCGCACGACCGGGTAGACGAAGGTGTAGTCGGCGTGCACGAGCACCTCCCCCTCCTCCTTGCCGCCCTCGACCGTCATCCGGCCCCGGGTCTTGACGACCCCGCCGTGGAAGCGCACCTCCGCCGGGTCGAAGCGGCTGAAGAGGAAGAGCGGGTTGTCCTCGGCGGAGGGCTTCTCCAGCGCCCGCTCCATGCGGCCCTTGACCTCGTCCTGTATCGGGTCCAGGAGCCCGAGGGCGGCCTCGGGCCGTGTCCCGGCCAGGACCGCGGGGTCCAGGTTCGAGGCGACGAGCAGGTCCCGGGTGCGGGCCAGCAGGGAGGCGACCTGCTCCTTGGGGACCCCGTTCACGGCCGTGGCGGCCGGCAGCTCGATGCCGGCGGCGCCGTCCGCCCACTGGAGGGCCGGGGAGCCGCGGAAGGGCTCCTTGAGGGTCGGCCGGTCCGGGTCCACCGGCCCCGGAGCCGCGGTCGGCCGCGCGGTCTCAGCGGGCAGCGGGGCGGCGATGCGGGCCCGGTCCCGCTCCTCCCCCTCGCCGGTCAGCTTGTCGACCAGCAGCTCGGGCCGCAGCGCGGCCAGCGCGAGCCCCGCGACGAAGACGACGGCCAGGGTCGTCCTGATCCGCCGCTTGGCCCTGCCCCGGCCCCGCATCTCCTGCCAGGCCGGCCCGGTCCGCCACCCGGGCGGCTCGACGGGCACGGACTTCCGGCGGGCCCCGAACCGCCCCCGGGCGGCCGCGGCCCGCTGCTCGTCCTCACGCCGCAGCCGCTCGGTGACCATCCGCGCCCGCGCCGAAGGCTCCTTGGGGGCCTCCCCCACGCCCTGCCCGGCCGCCTCGACGAACCGCGCCCACTCCTCGTCGGACACCCCCGCGCCGCCCGCGCCGCTGCCGTCGTTCCTGTCGTGCCTGTCGTTCCCCGCCATGCTTCCCCACCCCTGAGACGTTCGCGAAGCGGAGCGTCTCACAGCCGCTGAACAGGCCGGAAACCGGCCCACACCCCCGCCCCACCCCCACTCCCACCTGGCCGGATCCCCCCTGCCGAAGATCACCCCGCCCACCCCGCCTCGTACCCTGCCCGACAGACCATGGGGGTGGGGACATGAGCGGTGACAAGGGCAAAGACGCGCCGAAGGACCTGGCGCTGGACCCGACGGCGGTGCATCAGGTCCTGAGCGGCCTCAAGGCGACGACGGCGGAGCTGGGCGAAATCGGCGGCCTCGAAGCGTCCTCGGCGGGGGCGTCCTTCGGTGCGGGCTTCGGAGCCCTGGCCCTGACCGGCATGGAGGCGGGCCACCCGGCGGTCGCCTCGGTCTTCGAGGACTTCTGCGGGCGCTGGGAGTGGGGCGTACGGGCGCTCGTCCAGGGCGTCGGCGTACTGGCACAGGATCTCGGCCTGTCGGCGGGCGCGCTCTGGGAGGAGGACCAATACCTCCAGGGGGCGTTCAAGGTGGGCGCGAACTCCCTCTACGGCAACCCGCACGCGAGTGAGGACGAGGTCGAGGGCAAGTCCTGGGACGAGATCGTCCACGGCAACCCCTACAAGCCGGACGTCGGCCCGGAGGCCGACCGCCGCGCCCGGGAGGAGACCGCGCGCACCTGGGACGAGGCCGGCCGAAAGGTCGCGACCGAGGGCATCGGCGGGGCCGCGGTGGACCGCGCGGCCGAACTGGCTGGGGTGGACCCGGCCGTCATCGACCGGGCCCAAGCCCGAATGGCGCGGGGGGACGTGGGCTGATGGGCCTCAAGAACTTCCTGCCGGACTGGGCTGACGACGCCGCCGAGGCCGTGGGCGAGGGCGTCGAGTGGGTCGGCGACAAGGCCGCGGACACCCTGGAGGCCGCGGGCTGGCAGAAGGGCGCGAACGCGGTCCGCGACACGGTGGACTCGGCCGCGAACTGGCTCGGCGCCGACGTCGCCGAGGTCCAGCTCGGCCAGAGCGACGATCCGAAGAAGCTGGTCCACGGCAGCCCGGCCAAGCTCCGCTCCACCGCCGCCCACTTGAACGACCTCCAAGCGGCCTGCGACCGTACCGGCGGCGGGCTCAAGGGACTGGACTCCGCCGCGCTCAAAGGTGAGAGCGCCGAGGCGTTCCGCGCCGCCCTCACCCGGCAGACCCCTCCCTGGTTCAAGGCCGCCGACGCCTTCGCCAAGGCGGCGGGCGCGCTCACGCACTTCGCGGACACCGTGGAGTGGGCCCAGGGCCAGGCCCGCGAGGCGATCGACGAGTACAAGAGCGCGCTCAAGACCTCCGAGACGGCGCGCACCGCCTACAACGCCCGGGTCGACACCTACAACGCGGCTCTGGACGCCAGGGCGGACCCGCTCCCGGCCCGCCCCGCGGGCTTCACCGACCCGGGCGCGGACGGCGTCAAGGCCGCGCACGACAAGCTCGCCGAGGCGCGCCGCCAGCGCGACGACGCCTCCCGCACGGCGGTCACGGCCCTGGAGGCCGCGCGCGACGCGGCCCCGCCGATGCCGTCGTTCAAGGAACAGCAGATCAGCGCCATGGCCCTCACCGCCCTCAACGCGGGTCACGTCGCGGGCGGCGTCGTCAAGGGCACGGCGGGCCTGGTCAATTTCGTCCGCGCCCTGGACCCGCAGGACCCGTACAACGCCTCGCACCCCGCCGAATACCGGATGCGGCTGAACCAGATGGCCGCCGGGCTGCTCGTCTCGGCGAACGATCCCGTCGCCACCGGCAAGGTGATGGCCGACGAGTTCATGAAGGACCCGGGCGAGGGGATCGGCAAGCTGATCCCCGAGATCATCGGCTCGAAGGGGTTGGGCCGGGTCGGCGAGGGGCTGCGCACGGGCGCCAAGGGGATGCGGGAGGCAGGGGCGTTCGAGCGGTCGGCCGCCCGCGAGGATCTGCGCGGCGCCGAGCACGACAAGGCCCGTGACCAGGGCTGCAAGACCTGCGCGGGCGACCCGGTCGACGTCGCAACGGGCCGGATGGTCCTCCCCCAGACCGACCTGGTCCTTCCGGGACCACTACCGCTGATATTCAGCCGAACTTTCGAATCCTCCTACCGGTCGGGCCGCTGGTTCGGTCCCACCTGGGCTTCCACCGTCGACCAGCGCCTGGAGATCGACGCCGAGGGTGTGGTCCTGGTCGGCGAGGACGGCAGCCTGCTCGCCTATCCGCACCCGGCGCCAGGGGTGCCCGTCCTCCCCTCGCTCGGCCAGCCCTGGCCGCTGACCCGCGACCCGGACGGCGGCTACACGGTCACCGACCCGGAGAGCGGCCAGGTCCGCCACTTCTCGCCCGAGGGCCGGCTGACCCAGCAGGACGACCGCTCGGGCGCGTGGATCTCGTACGCCTACGACGAGACGACGGGCGCGCCGCTGCGCGTCACCCACAGCGGCGGCTACGAAGTGACCCTGACCTCGGCCGACGGCCGAATAACCGGCCTGAGCGCGGCCGGCACCGAGGTCCTGCGCTACGGCTACACGGACGGCCACCTCACCGAGGTCGTCAACTCCTCGGGCCGCCCGCTGCGCTTCGGCTACGACGAGCTGGGCCGCATCACCTCCTGGACCGACACCAACGAGCGCCGCTTCGACTACGTCTACGACGACCGCCACCGCTGCGTGGCCCAGTCCGGCGCCAACGGGCACCTGAACATCCGGTTCGCCTACGAGGACGGTCTGACCACCCTCACGGACTCGCTGGGCCACCGCACGCTGTACGGGGTGGACGACCGGGCCCGGGTGGTGTCGGAAACCGATCCGACCGGCGCGACCCGCCACTTCACCCACGACCTCCGGGGTCGGCTGCTCTCCCGCACGGACCCCTTGGGGCACACCACCCGCTTCGAGTGGAGCGAGGAGGGGCGCCTGCTCGCGGTCATCCGCCCGGACGGCCGCGCCGCACGGGCGGAGTACGACGCCCGGGGCCTGCCGCTGAAGGTGCAGAACCCGGACGGCACGACGGTGCGCCAGACCTACGACGCCGGGGGCCGCCGGACCTCGGTCACCGGCCCCTCGGGCGCCACGACCCGCTTCACCTACGACGCGCGGGGCCATCTGGCGTCCGTGACCGACGGGCTGGGCGCGACGACGACGGTGCGCTCGGACCCCGCGGGCCTGGTCGTGTCGACCACGGATCCCCTGGGCGCGACCACCACCTACGAACGCGACGCCTTCGGCCGGCCGGTCGCGGTGACGGACCCCCTGGGCCGCACCACGCGGCTCACGTGGAGCGTGGAGGGGCGCCTGCTGCGCCGCGCGTACGCGGACGGCAGCGCCGAATCCTGGACGTACGACGGTGAGGGCAATTGCCTGACCCACACGGACCCGGCGGGCGGGGTGACGGTCTCCGAGTACGGGGACTTCGACCTGCTGGTGGCCCGGACCGGACCGGACGGCGCGCGGTACGCGTTCGCGCACGACGCCGAGCTGCGGCTGACGGAGGTCACCAACCCGCACGGCCTGAGCTGGAGTTACGGCTACGACCCGGCGGGACGGCTCGCCCGGGAGACGGACTTCGACGGCCGAGCGCTGACATACGCCCATGACGCGGCGGGCCGGCTGGTGTCCCGTACGAACGTGCTGTCCGAGGTCACCCACTACGAGCACAACGCCCTGGGCCAGGTCACCCGGAAGGTGTCCCCGGAGGGTCCGGTGACCTACGAGTACGACGTCTCGGACCAGCTCGCGTCGGTGTCCTCCCCCCGCTCCACGGTCACCTGGCTCCGCGACCGGACGGGCCGGGTCCGCGCGGAGACGGTGGACGGCCGCACGCTGAGGTACGCGTACGACGCGCTGGGCCGCCGCACCACCCGTACGACGCCCAGCGGCGCACGGTCCGAGTGGACGTACGACGAGGCGGGGCGGCGGGCGGCCTTGACGACCTCCGGCCGCACCCTGACGTTCACGCACGACGCGACCGGTCAGGAGCTCACGCGCGCGGTGGGCTCCGTCACCCTCACCCACGAGTACAACGACCTCGGCCGCCTGACCTCGCAATCAGTCGTCGGCCAGGACGGGCGCACGCTCCAGCGCCGGGGCTACAGCTACCGCGCGGACGGCGGCCTGACCGGCATCGAGGACTCCCTCACCGGCGCCCGCACCTTCACGCTCGACGCGGCCTCCCGGGTCACGGCGGTGGAGGCCGGCTCGTGGTCGGAGCGGTACGCGTACGACGACGCGGGCAACCAGACCTCGGCCACCTGGCCCGACCGCCACCCGGGCGCGGAGGCGCGGGGCGCCCGTACGTACGCGGGCACGCGGCTGGAACGGGCGGGCGCGGTCCGCTACGAGTACGACGCCCTGGGCCGGACCGTGCTGCGCCAGAAGACGCGCCTGTCGCGGAAGCCCGACACCTGGCGCTACGAATGGAACGCGGAGGACCAGCTGGCCGCCGTCACCACCCCGGACGGCGTGCGCTGGACCTACACCTACGACCCCCTGGGGCGCCGCACCTCCAAGCAGAGCCCGACGGAGCGGGTCCTGTTCACCTGGGACGGCGCCACCCTGTGCGAACAGACCACGGGCCCGGTCACCCTGACGTGGACCCACCGGGGCCTGCACCCCCTGACCCAGACGGAACGCCTGGACCGGGGCGGGCAGGACGAGGTGGACGACCGGTTCTTCGCGATCGTCACGGACCTGATCGGCACCCCGACCCAGCTGATCGACGAAGCGGGCGAGGTCGCGTGGCGCACGCGCACCACCCTTTGGGGCACGACGACCTGGAACCGCGACGCCCCCGCCTACACCCCGCTCCGCTTCCCGGGCCAGTACTACGACCCGGAATCCGGCCTCCACCACAACGTCTTCCGCGCCTACGACCCGGAAACGGCCCGCTACCTCACCCCGGACCCCCTGGGCCTCTCCCCGGCCCCGAACCCGACGACGTACGTCCACAACCCCCACACGTGGGCCGACCCGCTGGGACTGGCACCCTGCGCGAAGGAACAATGGGAGCAACGGGCGGACTTTTCCAGTCAGAAGACGATGAGCAAGAAGTATCACGCTCACGCCGCAGACTTCATGGATTCTCCCGGAAATCTAAACGGAAAGAATCTGAAGGAATTCGAAGCAACCCTCCGAGCCCACATGGTCGCAGCTGAAACGAAGATCTACAGATATCACTACCGAAAGGCAGGCGACGTGGCTGTCGGGTTCATTGATCCCGGAACTCGCAATTTGGTAATGCTTCGCCCCGACGGAAAATTCTGGACTGCATACCGACTCGGCGAAGGGCAACTGTCCGACATCGTGAACAGGGGGTTCCTATGGTGAAAACAGAAGGTTCCGACAAGCGACCGACACCACAGCCGCACTGGAAACATGCGGCTGCGGTGCCTCCAGGATCAGCAACCGGTCGGCAGTTGGAGCTTATGCGACTGCTGGTGGGTGGAGATCTTCAGCCCGCCGAATTCGCGATGGGCTGGCTCACCGCCCGACGGCGGGCACTGACCGACGGAGAACGCCTCGGGGCGGAACTGGACCGCCACCTCAACCAGGTCTTCTACGCGCTGGACGAGTACCCGATCGACCCGGCCCTCCGGGAAGACGGCGACACCACCGATGCAGAATTGCTTGTGGTCGTGGAACGGGTGCTCTCGCTGCTCTGGACGCAGGAGGCACAGTGATCGACGAAGCCCCGGGGGTTTCGGCGGGGGCCACGGGTCACCATCGGTGAAAGCCTCGGCTGACGGAGCTTCGTTGGCACTGAACTCACTTCGGTCGAGGTGGTAGGCACGAGCGGTCCGGGTGTGCTTGTACCAGTTGACTCGCGGCGCGGCGTTCTACTCATCGAGGGTCACCAGCCGGGCTTGAACGCTCTCGCTGACGCACTTCGGTCGATTGCGGAAATGAACGACGGCGGCCACCAACACATCGATTACTTCACCGAGGCCAACGTGAACGGCCCCGCCCTGGTGCGCTCCGTAGAACGCCCTGACGTGTACGTCATCTTGAACGGCGGGCCGTTGAGCATCGCGACCGGATCGTCCGACACGGAGAAAGCCAGACCATGGAATATTGGAGAGTCGAATGGCTGACCGGGGCGAACGAGGATCCGGCGACCATCTGGAGTGAAATCCAAGCCGATGGATACGAAGCCCGTAAGGTGCACCGGTACCGAGACGGGAGAATCCTGCGAAGTGACGAGCGCTACGAATCGCGAGAAATGGGCCTGAGCGAGGTGCCGGTCGGCGACATTGAAGAAGTCAACAACCTCCCCGACTTCGCGGCCCTAGTGGTGACGCGGGAAGTTTTCGAAGAAGCGTGGCGAGACGCAGTCTGGTGCTCCCCCAGCTGCAGGGCTGGGCGCCGGAGACCGAGTGCGGGGTGAGCTCGTGCTGCGCACGCTCGACGGGTTGCCCGGGGACGTCGGCAAGCAGCGCACGGTCGTCCTCGGCGACCTCGGTGCGGTCGAGGCCGCCGCCGGGCGTCCCGCAGGACGCGGCCGGGTACGCCCTGCGCGCGCTGGAACTGCTGGAGACGCACTGGTACGCCACCGGGCTGGAGCGGGTCCGCGAAGTGCGGCGCGCGCTCGGCCCCTGGGAGCACGAGCAGTACGTCCGCGACCTCGACGACCGGCTCTACGCCTGGGGCGCGGTGGTCAGCGCCGTCGCCCGTTGAATTCGGCGATGCGGGGGGACAGCTCGGCGAGGCTCTCGATGCGGAACGTCGGCAGCTCGCGCGCCTCGGCGGTGTCCCACTGGATCGTGGCCCACGGGCCCCGGCGGACGAGCGCAGTGTGCATCCCCGCCTGCTTGGCGGGCCGCAGGTCGTTGTCGACGCGGTCGCCCACGTACAGGATCTCCGACGGCTCGGCGGGGACGACCGCGGCGACCCGCTCGAAGAACTCGGGGTACGCCGAGCCAGTCGGCCCACGTGCCGTGCTCCCGGGTCTCGTCCACGAGGCAGTCACCGACGTCGAAAACCACCGCGCGAATCGTCATGGCCGCAGCGTAGTAATCGGGCGGGAACCGTGGGCGGGCGGCCGGTCGCCGATCGTCCCGACTCGCCTTGGATCGGGGGCGGTTGCATAGGGCCGAAGCCATGACGACGAGGACCCTGTACCTGCTCTGTTCGGCGGCTCCGCCCGTCTTCGAGATCGCCAGCGTGGTGGAGGAGGCGCAGGCTCGCGGCTGGGACGTGTGCCTCGGATTGACGCCGACGGCCGCCGAGTGGCTGGAGGACGACCTCGACGGCCTGGCCGCGCTGAGCAGGCACCCGGTGCGCTCGCGGTACAAGAAGCCCGGCCAACCGGACGTGTGGCCAGCGGCGGACGCGGTGCTCGTGGCCCCGGCCACGATGAACACCATCAACTCCTGGGCGCTCGGCATCACCGGGACGTGGCTGGTCGGGTTCGTCGCGGAGGCGATCGGCAAGGGCATCCCGCTGACGGCGATGCCCCGCGTGAACTCGGCGTACGCGCAACACCCGCAGTTTCCTCTGTCGGTCGAGACCCTGCGCGCGGCCGGCGTCCGGGTGCTGTTCGGGCCGGACGGCTTCGAGCCGAACGCCCCGGGCGAGAAGCGTCCGTACCCGTGGGCGGCGGCGCTGGACGCGGTCGGCGAACAGCGGTCGTAGGCAGCCTCGCGCCCTCCGCTCGAACCGGGTCCGGAGGCCCCACGCAGCCGCGTCGCGGGTTTCCGCGTGGCGGTGGGGTTAGTTGTCCAAGGGGTTAGTACTGGGGAAGCGAAAGACCTCTGCCAAGCCTCTCCAGCCTCTCGGGGAGGGGCGGTGCGGGGGCGTAGCTCACATGGGTGAACGCGGCCAACTGGGCTGGCTTTCATGGGGGTTCGCTGGCATATGCTCGGCGCGACAACTCCAGACATGCGTCGGCCCCCGGCGGGACTGCAATCCCGGGCGGGGGCCTGACCAGCAAGGAAGTAAGGGCTTCCCGATGGGTATTCAAAAGCTTAGCGTGCGTCCGCGCGCCTCGTCCCGGAACACCGACGGGAGTCCCCGATACGGGGTCATCCACGTCAACATCCGGCACACCCGCCGCTTCACCGTGGTGGGCAACCACCTCGCCCAGCACTCCGAGATGTCCCTGATGGGCATCGGCCTCGGCACGCACATCCAGTCGCTGCCGACCGGCACCCCCATCGGCATCAAGGACCTCGCCGCCCGGTTCCCCGAGAGCGAGTACCGGATCGGCCGGACGCTGCGGGAGCTGGAGGAGCACGGCTATCTGGAGCGCACCCGGCACCGGCTGCCCGGCGGGCAGGTGATCACGCGGACCGTGTTCTACAACCGGCCCGGGTACGCCGTCCCCGAGGAGGAAACCGGGCGGGAAGCGGAGCCCGCAGGGGCCGAGCCCGTAGCCGCCGAGGCCGCAGCGGCGGAGGCCGAGCCACCACCGGTAGCGGCCGCCACCCCGCTACGACCGCTCCCCCGGCCCTCCGGCCCGGCCAACGCCGCGCGCCGGGCGGCCGCCGAGCAGGTGCTCGTACGGCTGCGCGGGGTGGATCCGCGGCTGCTGCTCGGGGAGCGGGACGTCCAGCGGCTCGCGCCCGCGGTCGAGGCCTGGCTGGAGCGCGGGGCCTCGCCGGACGCCGTGACCGCCGCCCTCACCCTCCACCTGCCGCCCCGCCCCCGGAACCCGGCCGGGCTGATCGGCTACCGGCTCACGCACCAGATTCCACCCGAGCGGGTGACCGGCACGAGCCGGGCGCCGATGCCCCCGGTTCTGCCGATGCGGACGTGCGAGCGCTGCGACCTGGCCTTCCGCGGGGCGGAACCGGGCTGCTGCAAGGGATGCAGCTGAGCGACACCTAGTTCCTACGTACGCCTTCCGCAAGCTCGGCCGCCAAAGCCCGCACGGCGGCGAGACCGGCCGGCAGGTCGGGGGCGTCCAGGAGGAGCTTGACGAAGGCCGAGCCGACGATCACGCCGTCCGCGAAGACCGCGACTTCCTTGGCCTGCGCGGCGTTGGAGACGCCCAGGCCGACACAGACCGGGAGGTCGGTGGTCTTGCGGGTGCGGGCCACCAGGTCCTGGGCCTGTTCGCCGACCGAGACCCGGGTCCCCGTCACACCCATCAAGGACGCCGCGTAGACGAAACCGGAGCCCGCCGCGGTGATCGTGGCGAGCCGCTCGTCCTTGCTGGAGGGGGCGACGACGAAGACGGTCGCCAGACCGTGCTTGTCGGCGTGCTCACGCCACAGCGCCGACTCCTGCACCGGCAGGTCCGGCAGGATGCACCCCGCGCCGCCCGCCGCCGCCAGCTCCGCGGTGAACCGCTCCACGCCGTAGCGGTCGATCGGATTCCAGTACGTCATCACCAGCACCGGTGCGCCGGTCGCCTCGTGCGCCTCACGGACCGTGCGCAGGACGTCGGCGATCTTCACACCGCCGCGCAGGGCGATGTCATCGGCGGTCTGGATCACCGGCCCGTCCAGGACCGGGTCACTGTGCGGCAGCCCGATCTCGACGACGTCCGCGCCGCCCGCGATGACGGCCTTGACCGCCTCGATCCCCCCGTCCACCGTCGGGAAACCCGCCGGAAGGTAGGCGACGAGCGCCGCCCGGTTCTCGGACTTGGCCTTCGCCAGGGTGCGGGAAAGGAGGTCGACGTTCCCCGTGTGCGCGCTCACTTGGTGGCTCCTTCGGTGCCGGTGCCGTCGTAGAGGCCGAAGTAGCGGGCCGCCGTGTCCATGTCCTTGTCACCGCGACCGGACAGGTTGACGATGATCAGACCGTCCTTGCCCAGCTCCTTGCCCAGGTCGAGCGCACCCGCCAGGGCGTGCGCCGACTCGATCGCCGGGATGATGCCCTCCGTGCGCGACAACAGCCGCAGAGCCTGCATCGCCTGGTCGTCGGTCACCGCCCGGTACTCGCCCCGGCCCGAATCCTTCAGGAACGCGTGCTCCGGACCGATACCCGGGTAATCCAGACCCGCCGAGATCGAATACGGCTCGGTGATCTGACCCTCCTCGTCCTGGAGGACGTAGGAGCGGGAGCCGTGCAGGATTCCCGGCTCACCCGCGCTCAGCGTCGCCGCGTGCTCACCCGTCTCGATGCCGTGCCCCGCCGGCTCGAAGCCCACCAGACGCACCCCCGCATCCGGGATGAACGCGTGGAACAAGCCGATCGCGTTCGACCCGCCACCCACACACGCCGCGACCGCGTCCGGCAGACGCCCCGCACGCTCCAGGATCTGGCGACGGGCCTCCACACCGATCACCCGGTGGAAGTCACGCACCATCGCCGGGAACGGATGCGGACCCGCGACCGTACCGAACAGGTAATGCGTACGGTC
>NZ_JBEOXE010000040.1:0-76675 GCF_040296485.1 Streptomyces sp. NPDC002138
CGCGCAGCGGCGCTACGAGGTGCCGATCGAGCCGCGACGACCGTGGTGCCGAGGCGGCCGCGGCCCGCCACCTGCCCGGCCTCGGCGAGGCGTTGGTAGGCCTCGGTGACCACCCCGCGCGCGACGCGCAGTTCCTCGGCGAGCACCCGGCTCGCGGGGAGGCGGCTGCCCACCGGCAGGCGGCCGTCCGCGATCGCCTCCCGCAGGCGGCCGGCCAGCCATGCGGTGCGGCCGCCCGGGGGTGCCTGGCCGATGTCGAGCTGGAGGAAGTCCGACCCGAGGGACCGGGCGGGAACGGGGGCGGGGGCGGTAACGGGGGCGGAGGCCGGGGTCGGGGCCATGGCTTTGGACCTCGGCACCCGGGCATCTTTGGACCTGCTCATGGGTCCATTCTCCGCACACAGTGGACGTATGGACACCACGCCCCGCTCGCCCGCGTTCCCCCCTCCTCCCCGGCCCCGCTCCACCGCCCGCGCCCTCGGCCCCGGCGTGCTGGGCATGGCGCTGGTCGGCACCAGCGTCACCGTCTCCCGCACCCTCACCGACGCCCCGCTGTTCACCGCCCAGGCCGTCCGGTACGCCGCCGCCGCCCTCCTTCTGCTGGCCCTGGCGCGGGCCGCCGGGGCGCGGCTGGTGTGGCCGCGCGGGCGGGAGTGGCTGTGGCTGGCCGGGCTCGCGGCCAGCGGGCTGGTCCTGTTCAACATCGCGGTCGTGCGGGGGGTCGCGCACGCCGAGCCCGCCGTCATCGCCGTCGCCGTGGCCTGCGTACCCGTACTCCTCGCGGCGATCGGTCCGGTACTCGAGCGACGGCGGCCCAGCCGTCAGGTCCTGCTGGCCGCGCCGGTCGTGGTGGCGGGAGCGGTGCTGGTGGAGGGGACCGGGCGGACCGACGCGACCGGGGTGGCCTGGGCGACGCTCGCGCTGGCCTGTGAGGCCGGGTTCACCCTGCTGGCGGTGCCGGTGCTGCGGCGGCACGGCGCGTGGGGCGTGTCCGTCCACTCGGTGTGGCTGGGCTCGCTGATGTTCCTCGGCCTCGCGGCGGTCACGGAACCGGCGTCCGCCCTGACGGCCCTGGAGCCCCGACAGTGGGCGGCGATCGGGTACTTGACGGTCCTCGTCACCGCCGCGGCCTTCGTGCTCTGGTACTCGACGGTGGCCGCCGTCGGCGCGGGCCGAGCCGGCCTGCTGACCGGTGTGGCCCCGATCTCGGCGGCGGCGGCCGGCGCGGCCGCGGGCGGCGGCGTGCCGGGAGCGGCCGTCTGGGCCGGGCTGGCCGTCGTGGTCGGCGGCCTGGCCCTCGGCCTGCGCCCGCGGCGCCGGCCCGGACACGACGGCCCGGAGCCCGCCCCCGAGCCCGCACCGCAGCCCACCCCCGAGCCCGCACCGGATCGCCCCGCGGACTCGGCACAATGGGCAGCCCACGGCAGCTGACCGGCAGGGGCACAGACGGTGGACGGGGCACACGCGGTGGACGGGGCGGACGGCGTGGACGGGATGGCCGACGTGGACCGGATCGACGGCGGGGACCGAGCCGACGGGAACACGACCGTACGGATCGAGCGCGCCGGGCCGGTCTTCACCGTGATCCTGGCCCGGCCCGGATCCCGCAACGCCGTGGACGGTCCCACGGCCGCCCGACTCGCCGACGCCTTCCGCGCGTTCGAGGCGGACGCGGACGCCTCGGTCGCGGTGCTGTGGGGCGAGGGCGGTACGTTCTGCGCGGGCGCCGACCTCAAGGCCGTCGGCACCGGGCGCGGCAACCGGGTCGAGGCCGAGGGGGACGGGCCGATGGGCCCGACCCGGATGCGGCTGACCAAGCCCGTGATCGCGGCGATCGCCGGGCACGCGGTCGCGGGCGGGCTGGAATTGGCCCTCTGGGCGGATCTGCGGGTCGCCGAGGAGGACGCCGTCTTCGGGGTCTTCTGCCGCCGCTGGGGCGTACCGCTGATCGACGGCGGTACAGTCCGGCTCCCCCGGCTGATCGGCGAGAGCCGGGCCATGGACCTGATCCTCACGGGACGCGCCGTACCAGCCGCCGAGGCGCACGCCATCGGGCTCGTCAACCGCCTGGTGCCGACCGGCCGTTCGCGCGAGGCGGCGGAGGAGCTGGCCCGGGAGATCGCCGCGTTCCCGCAGCTGTGCCTGCGCCACGACCGGCTGTCGGTCCTGGACCAGCACGGCCTGCCCGAACCGGAGGCCCTCGCCGCCGAGCACCGGCACGGCCTGGTCCCGCTGACCGCGGGGGAAACGGCCTCCGGAGCGGCCCGCTTCACCTCGGGCTCGGGCCGCCACGGCTCGTTCACCGACTGACACGCCGGACCATGCACGGGGCATGAAGAACGTGTGACAGGGCGCGGTCGGCTGTTCTCCCCGCACCCGGGCGGGGCGAGAGTGGGGTGGTCGGCAGGAACGCGATCAGGAAGGCGACCCGCCATGTCCGCATCCTCCGGAACACCCGGCCCCGACGGGCCACCCGCCGGTACGTTCCACCTCGCCCTCGCGCTCGACGGCGCCGGGGCCCATCCGGCGGCTTGGCGCGAACCCGGCTCCCGCGCACGGGAGTTGGTGACCGCGGGCTACTGGGCCGGCCTGGTCGCGGAGGCCGAGCGGGGGCTGCTGGACCTCGTCACCCTCGAGGACGGCCTGGGCCCGCGGTCCTCCTCGCCCACCGGCCCGGACGGGCGCACCGACCGGGTGCGCGGGCGGCTCGACGCGGTGCTGACGGCCGCCCGGGTGGCGCCGCTGACCCGGCACATCGGGCTGCTGCCGACCGTGGTCGCGACCCATACCGAGCCGTTCCACGTCTCGAAGGCGATCGCCACCCTGGACTACGTCAGCGGCGGCCGGGCCGGACTGCTGGTCGCCGTGTCGGGCCGCCCGGACGAGGCCCGCCACTTCGGCCGCCGCACCTTCCCGCAAGGGCCCGCCGACAGCCCGGACGGCCTGGGTCCGGTGCTGCGCGCCGAGCTGCTGGAGGAGGCCGCCGACCACGTCGAGGTGGTCCGGCGGCTGTGGGACAGCTGGGAGGACGACGCGGAGATCCGCGACGTCGCGAGCGGCCGCTTCATCGACCGCGACAAGCTGCACCACATCGGCTTCGAGGGGCGGCACTTCAGCGTCAAGGGGCCGTCGATCACCCCGCGTCCGCCGCAGGGGCAGCCGCTGGTCGCCGCCGCGGCCCCGGTGGGCCCGCCGTCCCGGCTGCCGGCCGAGGCCGTCGACCTCGTGTTCCTCACCCCGCGCGACGCGGACGAGGCCCGCGCGCTCACCGACGGCCTGCGCGCCGCGCGGTCGGCCGCCGGGCGAGCGGAGGGGACCGGCCGGGCCTTCGCCGACCTGGTGGTGTTCCTCGACGAGAGCGCCCCGGCCGCCAGGGCCCGGCTGGGGCGCCTCGACGCCCTCGCGGAGCGGCCGTTCGCTCCCGCCGCCCACGTCTTCGCGGGAACGCCGGACGGGCTCGCCGACCTGCTGGCCGTCTGGCACCGCCAGGGCCTCCACGGATTCCGGCTGCACCCCGGCGTGCTCTCCCACGACCTCCCGGCGATCACGCGCGGCCTGGTCCCCGCACTCCAGCGGCGCGACCTGTTCCGGCGCGCGTATCCGGCCCCGGGCGCGGATCCGGCCACCCTGCGCCGCCTGCTGGGGCTCGCCCGCCCGGTCAGCCGGTACGCCGCCCGGTACGCCACCACCTGACCCGGAAGGAGGACAGCACCGTGAACACCCCGCACACCCCGCACACACCGCACACGCCACTCACACCACGCGCACCGCACGCACCGCACCGGCCGCGCAAGCAGATCCACCTCGCGGCGCACTTCCCCGGCGTGAACAACACCACC
Source organism: Streptomyces sp. NPDC002138 (assembly GCF_040296485.1). Lineage (NCBI taxonomy): Bacteria > Bacillati > Actinomycetota > Actinomycetes > Kitasatosporales > Streptomycetaceae > Streptomyces > Streptomyces sp. NPDC002138. The sequence continues at coordinate 3,840 of NZ_JBEOXE010000040.1, forward strand.
GTCTGGAGCGATCCGGCCTCGGGAAGCCACATCGAGTTCAGCTCGTTCGCGCACTTCGCGCGCACCGCCGAACGCGCGAAGTTCGACTTCATCTTCCTCGCCGAGGGCCTGCGGCTGCGCGAACAGGGCGGCGAGATCTACGACTTGGACGTCGTCGGCCGACCCGACACCTTCACCGTGCTGGCCGCGCTGGCCGCCGTGACCGAGCGGATCGGTCTGACCGGGACCATCAACTCCACCTTCAACGAGCCCTACGAGGTGGCCCGCCAGTTCGCCTCCCTCGACCACCTCTCGGACGGCCGCGCCGCCTGGAACGTGGTCACCTCCTGGGACGCCTTCACCGGCGAGAACTTCCGGCGCGGCGGCTTCCTCGCCCGCGAGGACCGCTACTCCCGGGCCCGGGAATTCCTGGCGGCCGCGCACGCGCTCTTCGACTCCTGGTCCGGTGACGAGATCCTCGCCGACCGCGCGTCGGGGGCGTTCCTGCGGGACGCGGGGGCCGGGACCTTCGCGCACCGCGGGCGCCACTTCGACATCGCCGGGCAGTTCGACGTACCGCGCAGCCCGCAGGGCCGCCCGGTGATCTTCCAGGCGGGCGATTCGGAGGAGGGCCGGGAGTTCGCCGCCTCCGACGCGGACGTCATCTTCAGCCGGCACGGCACCCTGTCGGCGGGCCGGGAGTTCCACGCCGACGTCAAGGGCCGCCTCGCCCGGTACGGCCGGACCCCCGACCAGCTGCTGATCATGCCCGCCGCCACCTTCGTCCTCGGTGACACCGACGCCGAGGCCCGGGAGCTCGCGCACGAGGTGCGGCTCGGCCAGGTCAGCGGGCAGACCGCGATCAAGTACCTGGAGCACGTGTGGAACCGCGACCTGTCCGGCTACGACCCGGACGGCCCGCTGCCCGACATCGACCCGGAGCCCGGTGAGAACACCATCGCGCTCGGGCGGGCGAGCGTCCGCATGCACCGCGATCCGCTCGCCGTCGCCAAGGAATGGCGGGAGCGGGCGGCCGCGCGGAACCTGTCGATCCGGGAGCTGGTCATCGAGACCACCGGCCGCCAGACCTTCGTCGGCTCCGCCTCGACGGTCGCCGAGTCGATCGACTCGCTGGTGCAACAGGACGCCGCGGACGGGTTCGTCCTCGTCCCGCACATCACGCCGAGCGGTCTCGACGCCTTCGCCGACACCGTCGTGCCGCTGCTCCAGGAACGCGGCGCGTTCCGGACCGAATACACCGGCAGCACCCTGCGCGACCACCTCGGCCTGGCCGCCCCGGCGGCCGTTCCCGCGCCCGCCACCGTCGGTGCGGGCCGTGCGGGCCGCGTGAGCCGTGACCGACCCGAGGAGACGTGACCATGCCCGGTATTCCGCTCGGGGTCCTGGACCTCGTACCGATCCCGTCCGGCTCCACGGCCGCCGGGGCCCTGCGCGCGAGCATCGACCTGGCGCGGCAGGCCGAACGCCTCGGCTACGCCCGCTACTGGTTCGCCGAGCACCACCTCAATCCCGGGGTGGCCGGGACCTCGCCCGCCGTCGTGCTGGCCCTCACCGCGGCGGCCACCGCCACCATCCGGCTCGGCTCCGGCGCGGTGCAGCTGGGCCACCGGACGGCCCTGTCCACGGTGGAGGAGTTCGGCCTGATCGACGCGCTGCACCCCGGGCGCCTGGACCTGGGCCTCGGGCGCTCGGGCGGCCGCCCGCCGGGACCGCCGGCGGGCGACGGCGCCCCGCCCGCGCCGGGCCACCGCACCGGGAACGGCCTGCTCATCCCGCCGGGCTTCTCCTTCGCCTCCCTGGCCGGGCACCCGCGCGTGGCCCTGGCGCAGCGGCTGCTGCTCCTGCCCGGCGCGCGGTCCCAGGACTACGACGACCAGCTGGGCGACATCCTCGCCCTGCTCCGGGGCTCGTACAGGGCCCCCGACGGCACCGAGGCGCACGCCGTACCGGGCGAGGGAGCCGACGTACAGGTGTGGATCCTGGGCAGCAGCGCCGGGCAGAGCGCGCGGGCGGCGGGGCGCGAGGGGCTGCGCTTCACCGCGAACTACCACGTGGCTCCGGCCGGGGTGCTGGAGGCGGCCGAGGCGTACCGGGCCGCGTTCACGCCCTCGGACGAGCTGGAGCGCCCGTACCTGAGCGTCTCCGCGGACGTGGTCGTCGCCGAGGACGACGCGAGCGCCCGGGAGCTGGCGACCGGGTACGCACCCTGGGTCCACGGCATCCGCACCGGCGCCGGTGCCATCCCCTACCCCACGCCCGCCGAGGCCCGGGAGCTCACGTCCGGCTGGACCGAGGCCGATCACGCCCTGGTCGCCGACCGCATCGACACCCGGTTCGTCGGCTCGGCGCGGACCGTGGCCGACCACCTCGAACGGCTCCGGGAGGCCACCGACGCCGACGAGCTGCTGATCACCACGATCACCCACGGACACGCCGACCGGGTGCGCTCCTACCGGCTGCTCGCCGAGGAATGGCGCCGCCGGACACCCGCGCGGTCCACGACGAAGACGGGAACCACCGTATGACCACCACCCCGTCCACCCCGTCCGCCACCGTCACCGCCACCGCCGGTGCCATCGGTCCCGAGCAGGCCCTGGCGCGGCTCGACGAACTGACCGTCATCGACGTCCGCACACCCGGGGAGTACGCCGCCGGGCACCTGCCCGGCGCGCACAACATCCCCCTCGACCGGCTGTCCCGGGCGCTGCCCGCGCTGTCCGCCGCGGCGGGGCGGCGGGAGCTGCTGGTGGTGTGCGCCGGCGGCGTACGGTCGGCCGGGGCCGTCGGCACCCTCGCCGGACACGGGATCGCGGCCGCCACCCTCACGGGCGGCACGGCCGCGTGGCTGCGCCTCGGGCACCCTCTGGAACGGTCGGCGGGGGCCCGTACCGCCTGGGCGATGGAACGGCAGGTGCGGTGCGCGGCCGGAGCCCTGGTGCTGGCCGGGCTCGCGGCGGGGCGGCTGCGTCCGGCGGCCCGGCTGCTCTCCGCGGGGATCGCGGGCGGGCTGGTCTTCTCCGCGGTCACCGACACCTGCGGGATGGCGAGGGCGCTGTCGCTGCTCCCGCTCAACCGGACCCGGCCGGACACGCTGGACGCCACCTTGGACTCCCTGTCCCGGGGCGCGGGCTGATCCGCCGCGGGCGGCGCGGGCCAGGCACGTTCCGAAAGAGACGGCCTGGCCTAGAGCCAGCCCTGGCGGCGGGCGGAGCGCACCGCCTCCATCCGGTTGCGGGTGCCGGTCTTGCCGATGGCCGCGGACAGGTAGTTGCGTACGGTCGACTCCGACAGGCACAGCTTGGCCGCGATGTCGGAGACGGTCGCACCGTCGACGGCGGCGTTCAGCACGTCGCGCTCGCGGCCGGTCAGCGGGTTCGGGCCCGCGCTCAGGGCGGCCGCGGCGAGGGCGGGGTCGATGACCGTCTCCCCGGCCAGCACCCGCCGGATCGCGGCGGCCAGCTCCTCCACTGGGCCGTCCTTGACGAGGAATCCGGACGCCCCGGCCTCCATCGCCCGGCGCAGGTAGCCGGGGCGGCCGAAGGTGGTGAGGATCAGCACCCGGGTGTCGGGGCAGCGGGCGCGCAGCTCGGCGGCGGCGTCGAGGCCGCTGAGACCGGGCAGTTCGATGTCGAGGAGGGCCACGTCGGGGTGTGCGGCGAGGGCGGCGGGGAGGATCTCGTCCCCGGTGGCGACCTGGGCGACGACCTCGATGTCCGCCTCCAGCCCGAGCAGCAGGGCCAGGGCCCCGCGCATCATCCCCTGGTCCTCGGCCAGCAAGACCTTGATCATCGTTCGCTCCTCAGCCCGTGGTCTCGTCGACCGGGAGTTCGGCGACGACCCGGAAGCCCCCGCGCGGTGCCGGTCCGCTCCGCAGGGTTCCGCCCGCCGCCTCGAGGCGTTCGGCGAGTCCGGTCAGCCCGCTGCCCGGCGCCGTCGAGCCTACGCCGCCCCCGTCATCGGTGATCACCAGCCGGGCGCGTTCCGCGGTGCCGCCCACCTCGATCGCACAGTGCGCCGCGCCGCTGTGCCGGATCGCGTTGGTCACCGACTCCCGGACCACCCAGCCCAGTAGCGCCTCGGCCTGCGGGGTGAGCGGCGGACCCGACCGGCGTACGTCGGGCTCGATCCCGGCGGACGTGAGCGCCGCGCGGGCCCGGTCCAGCTCGTCCGCCAGGCTCGACTCGCGGTAGCCGGTGACCGCCTCCCTGATCTCGACGAGCGCCTGCCGCCCGATCGACTCGATGTCGGAGATCTGGCCCAGCGCCGCGTCCATGTCGCGCGGGGCGATCCGGCGGGCCGCCTCCGACTTCACGACGATCACCGACAGGGTGTGCCCGAGCAGGTCGTGCAGGTCGCGGGAGAAGCGCAGCCGCTCCTGTTCCACGGCGCTACGGGCCAGCTCCTGCCGGGTCTCGCGCAGTTCGGCCACCGTCTCGGACAGGGCGAGGATGGCCGCGGTCACCATCCCGGAGAGGAAGGTGCCGTACAGGATGCCGCTGACCCCGCCCCACCCCTCGTGCCGCCAGGCGACCGCGCCGGCCACCAGGCTGAGGCCGAGCATCACCGCTCCGAGGCGGCGCCCCCGGATCACCGCGCCGGTGGCCAGGCCCAGCAGCGGGAAGAAGAGCAGCCAGCTGTCGCCGTAGGCCAGCGCCAGGGCGAGGGTCACGGCGGCCAGCGCGGCCAGGCTGATCCGGGTGCTCAGGGCATCCCGCTTGGCCGGGACGAAGGCCCGGAAGACGACGCTGATGTAGAGCGAGTTGAACACCAGCAGTCCCAGGCCGCCGATCCACGGCTGGGGCGTCCGCCCCTGGAAGATGTTGGACGCCGCGCCCATGCCCAGGAGCAGCCAGGGCAGCAGGGTGAAGCCGTTGGGGGCGCCCATCGGGCCGCGCGGGCGGTCGGTGGCGAGTGCGGCTGTCTTCGTCATGCCCCTACGGTAGGGACCGGGTCCGCCCCGGCGGCAGGGCCGCCCGTACGGACCCGGCCCGTACGAATGTCACGGCCGGGGCGCGCCGTGGCGGGTCAGCAGCGGTGCAGGTCCTGCGTGAGGGTCCCTTGCGCGCTGGCCACCGTACGGTCGTAGCAGCCGTCGGAGCCGGTGAGCCGGTAGCGCTCGGTGCTGGTCCCGACCGCGTGTCGCTGCTCGCGCGGGACGCCCGTCGCGTAGGAGGCGTCGCCGGTGTAGCGGTCGTCCAGCCGGGACCAGGAGGGGCGGCTGCCGTCGTCGCGCACGGAGGCCGTGTCGGCCCGGTCGCCCAGCGAGATGACCGTGCGCAGCCGGTTGTCGGCGCCGAGGGTGGTCTCGCCGTTCATGCTGTACGCGCGCCGGGTGCTGGTGGTGGTCCGTCCGCTGGTGACGCTCTCGTCGTCCGACCAGTCCGCGACGAGGGCGTCCTGGTTCTCCCCGTCGGTCCACCGGTGCACGGAGGTGTTGGCGAGGGTCCGGGTCACGGTGGTCGCGACACGGCCGTGCGAGGTGTCCAGGTATCCGGCGACGGTGAGCCGGTGGCCGCCCTTGGCGTCCACGCGGTGCGGCGAACCGGCTGTGAAGACCGCGGAGTTGGCCGGTTCGCTCTGCTCGGTGCGGGTCAGCGCGCCGGTCACCACGGCGCGGCCCGGGTCCTGCCAGAGCAGGACGTTGGCGGGGGTGCTCCAGCCGCTCTGCCCGGCGGGCACGCCCGCGACGGAGACCTCGACGCGGTGCGCGCGGCCGTCGTTGAACAGCGCGGCGAAGGGCGTCAGGTCGTAGACGACGGGCCGCACGTCGAAGGCGCGGGGCGCGGGAGTGACGTACCAGAGGAAGGGGTTGGACCAGCCGCCGGTCCACACGGTGGGGAACGGGGCCGCGATCCCGGCGAGTTGGCCGTCCACGGCGATCCGCACCTCGCGGTAGGGGCCGTCGGCCGCCTTGCAGGAGTACGGGGCGGCGTCCGGGGTGGCCAGGTACCAGAACTCCTCGCAGCCGCCGCCCGAGCCGGTGGCGTACACCTCGGCGAGGATCCGCTCGGTGTTGCGCGGGGTGGTCAGCGTCGGGGCGGTGAGCGGGAGGACCCGGTCGGGGACCGCGGCCGGGCGGGTCCGGCCGCGCTCGGCGGCGTAGAAGGTCAGGGTCACCTTGACGTCGATGACCCCGGTGTAGGTGTCGTCGACGACGTTGCCGATGAGCATCTCGACCGGCTGCGGGGTGCGCAGGGTGGGGGTGTAGCGGGTGACGTCCTTCTCGACGGACCAGGTGATGCCGTCCGGCGAGGGTTCGGGGGTGGAGGTCCGCAGGATCTCGACGCCGCCGACGGAGAGGTGGCCGAGCCGGTCGTACTGGCGCCCCTTGACCTTGCCGTCCAGGCGGAGCACCACCTTGCTCCAGGAGTCGCCGCAGCCCGCGGGTGGCGCGTAGCTGCCCTGGTACGGGGTGAAGTCGCGGAACTGCGCTTCGGCGAGGGTGACGTCGCAGGAGCGGGTGGCGGGTTTCGCCACGGGCGGGGCGGCGGTGAGGGGGTCGTGCCAGTCGGTGCCGAACTCGGCGGGCGGCGCGGCGGCCGGGGAGGAGGGGGCCGGGGTGGCGGCGGCCGGGACCGCGCCGGTCAGGGCGGCCGCCGCGAGCACGAGGGCGCCGAGCGCTCCCATGATCTTGTGTCGTCTCATGGCCGGGAAGTCAAACGCGGGGCGCGGCCGCCGCGCCAGGGCTTCGCGGGCGCCCTGGCGCGTTTCCGCCGGTCAGCTCCCGGCCCGCACGACCACCACGCCGTCGTCGTCGCAGTGGACGGTGTCGCCGGGACGGAAGGTGGCGTCGCCGAAGGTGAGGGGCTCGTCCACGGAGCCCGCACCGGTCTTGCCGCTCTTGCGCGGGATCGTGCCCAGCGCCTTGACGCCGAGGTCGAGCCCGCCGAGGGCCACGCTGTCGCGGATCGCGCCGCGGATCACCAGACCGGCCCAGCCGTTGCGCGCGGCCGCGCCCGCGATCAGGTCCCCGACCAGGGCGGTGCGCAGCGAGCCCGCGCCGTCGACGACGAGGACGGCGCCGTCGCCGGGGCTGTTCACCAGCTCGCGCAGCAGGGCGTTGTCCTCGTGACAGGAGAGGGTCCGCACCGGTCCGGCGAAGGCCCGCCGGCCGCCGAACTGCCGGAAGGGGGTGCCGCAGATCTCCAGCCGCTCGCCGTGCTCGTCGTACAGGTCGGCGGTGGGAACGGGGGTGACGGTCATGGCGGTCAGCTGCTCCTCGGTGCTACGGATCGGTCCGGTCGTCCTCGCGGTCGTCCTCGCCGGTCAGCGTAGGCGGTACGGTCCCAGGCCCGCGGGGCTGGGGCCGCGGGGCTGGGGCCGCGGGGCTGGGGCCGCGGGGCCCGGGGCAGGGACCGCGGGGTTGGCCTAGGGGAAACCCGCCGTCGCGCGGCCCGACCCCGTCGCGATGTCCAGGTGGCCGGGCGCGGCCGGGTCCGCGAGGCCGCGGGCCACCTCCAGGCTCCCGGAGCCCGCGCGGCGGTCGACCCGCAAGCGGGTGGCGACGGGCACGGTGACCGCGACCTTGCCCGAGGCGGACCGGGCGGTGATCCGGTCCGGCGGGGTGAGGAAGGCGGCGACGGCCGAGCCCGATTCCGCGCGGAGGTCGGCCGACGGGGAGGTGAGCGCGGTGGCCTCGAGGGAGCCGGAGGCGACCTCGGCGCGCAGCGGGCCGCGCAGGGCGGTGAGCCGGAGCCGGCCCGAGTCCGTCGCCACGTCGACCGCGCCGCCGAGGCCGCTGATCTCGATCTTGCCGGAGGTGCCGGTCACCTTGACGGGTATGCCCGCGGGGACGCTCACGGCCAGGTCGACCGTGCAGCCGAGACCCGCGCCGAGCGCCCCGCCCGTGCCCGGGCAGCGCGGCGTGAGCCGCAGGGTGTCGCCGAGCCGGCTCTCCTCGATCTCGGGCCGCCGCAGCGACCAGCGGACCACGGCGCGGTACTCCACCCGCTGGTCCGCCCGCGGGGTGACGGTCACGGCCGCCTCCCCCGCGTCGATCTCCAGTGCGGTGACCGCCCGGTCGGCGCTCCCGCCGCTCAGGGTCCCGCTCACGGGGGCCCCGTGGTGGCTCCAGGCCCACCAGGCGCCCGGAGCCACGATGAGCAGGGCGCTCAGCACGGCGGCCACGGTCCACGCGGTCCGGCGGCGCGGGCGCTCCGACCCGCTCGCCGGGCCCACCGGGCTCGCCGGACCTGCCGGGCTCGCCGGACCCACCGCGCTCGCCGCGCTCGCCGGGCTCAAGAGGATCCGTCCAGGAAGCGGAGCACCGCGAGGACCCGCCGGTGGTCGCCGTCGGCCTGCGGGAGGTCCAGCTTGGCCAGGATGTTGTTGATGTGCTTGGCCACCGCGCTCTCGCTGACGACGAGTTCGGCCGCGATGCCCGCGTTGGAGCGGCCCTCCGCCATCAGCGCGAGCACGTCGCGCTCGCGCGGGGTCAGCCGGTCCAGCGGGTCCAGCCCGCCGCCGCGGCGCAGCAGCAGCTGGGCCACGACCTGCGGGTCGAGCGCGGTGCCGCCGTTCGCGACCCGTTTGAGGGCGTCGATGAACTCCTCGACATCGGCGACCCGTTGCTTGAGCAGGTAGCCGATGCCGCCGGTCTGGGAGGCCAGCAGATCGGCGGCGTAGCGCTCCTCGACGTACTGCGACAGCAGCAGCACCGAGGTCCCCGGCCACTGGCGGCGGATCATCAGGGCGGCCCGGACGCCCTCGTCGGTGAATCCGGGCGGCATGCGGACGTCGACCAGCGCGAGGTCCGGCTCGTGTTCCTCGACGGCGGCGAGCAGCCCTTCGGCGTCCCCGGTCTCGGCGATCACCTCGAACCCGGCCATCTCGAGGACCTTGACCAGCCCTATTCGCAGCAGCACCAGGTCCTCGGCGATCACAGCGCGCACGGCAGCTCCACAGTCACGGCGGTCGGGCCCCCGAGGGGGCTGTTGATCACGATGGTTCCGTCGACCGACCCTACGCGTTTGCGCAGGCCCACCAGCCCGGTGCCGCCCGCCGGGTCGGCGCCGCCGACCCCGTCGTCGGTGACGGTGATCCGCAGCCGGCCCCCGTGGCTCCGGGCGCCCACCTGGCAGCGGCTCGCGCGGGCGTGCTTGGCGACGTTGGCGAGGGCTTCGGAGACGACGAAGTAGGCGACGGCCTCGACGGTGGGGCCCGGACGCTCGGTCAGGTCCACGGTCAGCTCGACGGGCAGCGGGGCGCGGGCCGCGATCCCGGAGAGGGCGGCGTCCAGGCCGCGGTCCTCCAGTACGGCCGGATGCAGGCCGCGCACCAGGCTGTTGAGTTCCTCGATGGCCTCCTTCGCCTCGCGGTGGGCCTCGTCGATGACGGCCTTGGCCTCGGGCGGCAGGCCGGAGAGGGTGGCGCGGGCGATGCCGAGGTTCATGGCGAGGGAGACCAGCCGCTGCTGGGCGCCGTCGTGCAAGTCCCGCTCGATGCGGCGGCGTTCGAGGTCGGCGGCGTCGAGGACACCGGCGCGGCTCTCGGCGAGGTCCTCGACCCGGCGCTCCAGCTCCCGGGCCCGGTTGGGGCCCAGCAGCCGGCGGGCGAGGCCGCTGTCCAGCCGGGCGAGGCCCGCGGCCAACCAGGGCGTGACGAGCAGCAGCAGAACGCCCAGCACGGTGAGGAGGACCTCGTCGTCGGTCCAGCCCGGCGCGCGCTCGGTGACGGGCCGCGTCCACGACCAGGCGAACACGCTCGCCCCCGCCAGACCGCCCGCCCAGGCCAGCACGACGAGCGCTCCGCCCAGGCCGGCGAGCGGGCTGACCAGGAGGTGGTAGCCGTACTGCCGCCAGGTCGATTCGGCGCGCAGCCGCTCCAGCCGGCCGCGCGGCGACCACCAGGGCCGTGTGTAGGTGACCTGCGGCAGGTCCACGGCCAACAGGGCCCACAGACGGCTGCGTTGGAGCCCGGTGAGCAGGGGCCGCAGCAGCATCAGGAGGGCCAGCACGGCCGGGATCCGGCCCGGGGCCAGGAAGAAGGAGGTGATCGCCGCCACGGCGGGCAGGGCCGTCGGGACGGCGGCCACGGTGAAGACGGTGTTGCGCCGCGCCCAGGCCGACCACGGCGTGTGCCCGGCGATCCAGGTGTACGTACGCCGCAGCGCGCCGGAAGGTGCCATGCGCATACGGTAATCGCACTGGTCAGGGACCTGCCACCCTCCTGATGCCCGGTCGGGGGTGTAGCCAGTGCCACCCCCCTTTCGGACGGTGCCGCTACTGACCGGAGCCGTCGTGACCAGCAGAGTGGTGACCGTGCTCGGGGGAAGGACCGCCGGGCCGGAGGGAGTTGCGCCGTCATGACGCTCGTCGCACCGCAGATCCGGGTCCGCAGTGCCGTCCGGCCGCGGTGGTCCCACGGCGCCCCGTGGCCGGGCGGCCGCCGCGCCCCCCGGGCGGCCACGGTGCTCACGGTCGCCGGGATCGCGCTGGTGCCGTGGATCGCGGTGCTGTCGCAGACCCTGCCGCACACCGTGGAGGTGTCCCACTGGTCCACCGCGTGGATCGGTCTGGACGTCATGCTGGCCGCCGCTCTGGCCGGTACGGGGCTGCTTCTCAAGCGGGGCGACGCCCGCGCCGGGGCGCTCGCCGCCGCGACGGCCGCCGTGCTGGTGCTGGACGCCTGGCTCGACGTGACGACCTCGGGGGCCGGTGGCGCCCGGATGACGGCGCTGGCGCTGGCTGTCTGCGCGGAACTCCCGCTGGCCGCGCTGTGCGCCTCGGTCGCGGCCCGGCGCCCGGCGGCCGCCGCCGCCTAGTGCCGCGAGCCGGTGAACCTTTCCGGTCACGGCACCAGAGAGCGACGTCAGTGCGGCGGGAGCGGGTGGCCGTCCTGGTCGGTCGCGTCCGCCTGGGTGGAGAAGCGGGACAGGAACACGTCGTACCGTCCGTCCGGACGCCGCACGAGGGTGGCGCCGTCCTGCCAGATGCCGTTGTCGTCCCACCACTGGGTGCCGTACGGATCGCCCTGGTTCTGGTGGACGTTGTGCATGCCGAGCCCCTCGTCGAAGGGCTCGCCGAAGACCAGGACCTGCCGGCCGGGCACGAGGATCGGCTCCAGCGCCTGCGAGGCCTCCAGGTACGAGCCGGAGATCCACGGCCGCGGCGGGCTCAGCCGGTCGAGCAGCCCCTGGAGCCACCGGGGCGGGCGGCGCCGGAAGAGAAAGCCGGTCCGGTCCGCGAGCGCCGGGTGCCTGAGGTAGTCGAGCGCGCCCGACCCGGAGGCGCGGGCCAGGTCGTGGTAGCCGGGCGACGGCGCGTCCACCGGTTCGAGCACCGAGGGGTACAGGGTGAAGACCTTCCACTGCACCCCGATGCTGGAGTGCTTGCTGTCCACGTCGATGGCGCACGCGTAGCGGCCCGCCGGGGTGTCGACCTCCAGGTGGACGTGGAACCAGCGGCCCTGGTCGTCGGGATCGTCCCGGAAGTGACGGTGGAGGGTTCCGGCCAGTACTCCGTAGTTCTCGAACGGCATGGGCCCAGTCAACCACCGGCCCCCCGGAACCGGCGAAAAAGAATTCCCCGGCGTGTGTCGATCCCGCCGTCCGCCGTTCGACGTATGAGTGAGGAGCGGGGAAGGATCCCCGCTCCCGTACGGAACGGCACAAGGAGTACGTCATGCCCCGCTACCTTTCGATGATCCGCCTCGACGAGGCGAACGCCCCGGCCGAGGGCCCCAGCGACGCGCTGATGGAGCGGATGGGCCTGCTCATCGAGGAGATGACGAAGGCCGGAGTGCTGCTCGACACCGCGGGTCTCACGCCCACCTCGCAGGGCGCCCGCGTGACCTGGGAGGGCGGCCGGACCTCCGTCGTCGACGGCCCGTTCACCGAGGCCAAGGAGGTCGTCGGCGGTTACGCGATGCTGCAGGCCAAGGACCTGGCGGAGGCGGTCGAGTGGACGAAGCGGTTCCTGGCGGTCCACGAGGACTACTGGACGATCACCTGCGAGGTCCGCGAGGTCGCGGAAGGCTAGGGGGTGTCTGACCGGCTCCGCCCGGCCCGCCCGGCCCGGCTTCGTTGCCGGGCCGGGCCTCGGGGTGCTCTGATGGGTGGCCGTGAGGACAGACAGCACGGTGGAAACCGTCTTCCGGATCGAATCCGCGCGGATCATCGCCGCGGCCGCGCGGGTCGTGCGGGACGTCGGGCTCGCCGAGGAGATCGCCCAGGACGCCCTCGTCGAGGCCCTGGAGCAGTGGCCGCGCACGGGGATCCCGGACAACCCGGCGGCCTGGCTGACGACCACCGCCCGGCGCCGCGCCGTCGATCTGGTGCGCAGGCGGGAGACGTACGCCCGCAAGCTCGCGGAGCTGGGGCGCGACCTGGACGAGGCGGCGTACGATCCCGAACCGGCCGGGCCGGACGACATCGACGACGACCTCCTCCGGCTCATCTTCACCGCGTGCCACCCGGTGCTCCCGCCGGACGCCCGCATCGCGCTCACCCTGCGCCTGCTGGGCGGGCTGACCACAGACGAGATCGCCCGGGCCTTTCTAGCCCCGGAGGCCACGGTCGCCCAGCGCATCGTGCGGGCGAAGCGCTCCCTCGCCAAGGCGGGCGTGGCCTTCGAGGTGCCGTACGGGCCCGAGCGCTCCCAGCGGCTGGCGGCGGTGCTGGAGGTCATCTACCTGATCTTCAACGAGGGCTACTCGGCCACCGTCGGGGACGACCTGATCCGCCCCGCGCTCTGCGAGGACGCGCTGCGCCTCGCCCGGCAGCTGGCCGCCCTGATGCCCGCCGAGGCCGAGGCGCACGCGCTGGCGGCCCTGCTGGAGATCCAGGCCTCGCGGACGGCGGCCCGGACCGACCCCGAGGGCCGCCCGGTGCTCCTCGCCGACCAGCGGCGCGCCCGCTGGGACCGGCTCCTGATCCGGCGCGGCTTCGCGGCGCTGACCCGGGCGGGCGACCTGGGCGGGGCGCCGGGGCCGTACGCGCTGCAGGCCGCCATCGCGGCCTGCCACGCGCGGGCCCGTACCTACGAGGAGACCGACTGGGCCGCCATCGCCGCCCTGTACGCGCGGCTCGCGGAGCTCGCCCCCTCCCCCGTGGTCGAGCTGAACCGGGCGGTCGCCGTCTCGATGGCCGAGGGTCCGGAAGCGGGCCTGGCCGTGGTGGACGCCGTGGCGGGGGCGCCCGTACTCAAGTCCTACCACCTGCTGCCCAGCGTCCGGGGCGAACTGCTGGCCCGGCTCGGGCGGCCCGCCGAGGCGCGGGCGGAGTTCGCCCGCGCCGCGCGGCTGACCCGCAACGCGCGGGAGCGGACCCTGATGCTGCGCCGGGCGGACGCGGTCGGTCCGCCGGAGTCGGCCGACCCCGGCGGACCGGATGCTCCCGGTGCGCCCGGTGGACCAGGCACTCCCGGCGCTCCCGGCACTCCCGGCGCTCCCGGCGCTCCCGTCAGAGAGCCGCGTCCAGGAACTCCTTGAGCCCGGCCCGGTCCATCGGCCCCTCCCGGGTGGCCACCACCTCGCCCGCCGTGACGAGCACGAACCAGGGCGCGCTGGTGACCCCGTAGCGCGCGGTGGGCCCCGGGCAGCGGGTCATGTCCGCCTTGACGGCGGTCAGCCAGCCCTCGTACGCGTCGGCCGCCTCCCGCACCAGGGCGTCCATCTCCTTGCACACCGCGGCCGCTTTGGGCCACGTCCCGGTGAAGTACGCGAGGACCGGTCCGGGGACGTGTCCGAGGATGAAGTCGAACTCCTCGTTCTCCAGCGGTTGGTGGACCCGGCTCGCCATCGGTGCTCCTGGGGTGGTGATCAGTGCGGCAGCACCATCATGCGAGCACGGGCCCCTCCCCCGCCAACCGGGGGCTCCGGCGTCAGGCGGGCCGTACGGCGATGGCTCCCACCGGGCAGGCCCGGGCCGCCTCGCGGACGAGCGGGCTGCCGTTCCCGTCCTCCTTGCCGGGCAGCAGTTCGCTGAGCCCGTCGTCGTCCTGCGTGAACACTCCCGGTGCGGTCAGGGCGCACTGTCCGGCGCCGATGCAGACGTCCTTGTCGATGTCGATGCGCAGGGTCACGGCGGGGCTCACCAGGTCACGGGGAGTTCGAGCATCCCCTGGATGGTGTCCCCCGGTTTGAAGGGGATCTCCTCGGCGGGCACGGCGAGCCGGAGCCCCGGCAGGCGCTCGAAGAGCGCGCCCAGGGCGATCTCCATCTCGGCGCGGGCCAGGTTCTGCCCCAGGCACTGGTGGATGCCGAAGCCGAAGGCGACGTGGTGGCGGGCGGAGCGGTGCCAGTCCAGGGAGTCCGGTCCCGGGTAGGCGGCTTCGTCGCGGTTGATGACCGAGGTGGAGAAGACCACCCCGTCGTCCTTGCGGATGGTCACCCCCGCGATGTCGATGTCGACGGCGGCGACCCGGAGCATGCCGTCCGCGATGGAGAGGAACCTCAGCAGCTCCTCCACGGCCGCCGGCATCAGCTCGGGATCCGCCCTCAGTTCGGCCAGCTGCTCCGGATGGCGCAGCAGGGTGAAGGTGCCGAGCGAGATCATGTTGGCGGTCGTCTCGTGTCCGGCGATCAGCAGGATCGTGGCCAGGTCGACCAGTTCCGTACGGTCCACCTCGCCCGGGACCAGCCGCTGTTCGATCAGCTCGTCGAGCAGCCCGTCGCCGCCCGGTGCGGCGCGCTTGCGGTCGATCAGCTCGCCGAGATAGCGGTTGAGTTCGTCCCGGGCGTCCTCGACCTCGGCGGCGTTCGCTCCACGCAGCAGCCGGCGCGACTGGGCTTCGAAGAAGTCGTGGTCGGCGTAGGGCACCCCGAGCAGGGCGCAGATCACCATGGAGGGCACGGGGAGGGCGAAGGCACTGACGAGTTCCGCGGCCGGCCCGGCGGCGATCATGGCGTCGATCAGCCGGTCCACGGTCTCGCGGATCTGCGGCCGCAGGGCCGCCGTCCGCTTGAGGCTGAAGCTGGGGATCAGCATCCGGCGCTGGACGTTGTGTTCGGGGTCGTCGAGCCCGAGCAGCGCGACCCGGCGGTTCTGCAGGCCCTTCAGCCGGGCCACGGTATTGGGGAACGACTCGTTCTGGCGGTCGGAGGAGAGCCGGGAATCGGTCAGCAGGGTCCGCGCCTCGGCGTGGCCGGTGACCACCCATACGGAGCGGCCGTCGTAGAGGGTGACCCGGGAGAGGGGGCGCGCTTCGCGCAGCGGCTGATAGGCGGCGGGCGGGTGGTAGGGACAGGTACGGTCCTGCGGGAAGGCGACGGCGGGTTCTGTCACGAGTGGACCTCACAAACGATCGATCGGTCGTGCCGTTCCCCATTAGATGCCTCAGGCACCTATAGGTGCTATGTGAAGTTCGGCCAAATCACCCGGCCGGCCGCGGCGGCGGATCAGTCGCGCCCGTCCGGGTCCGGCGGGGGCCAGCCGTCCGGCGGTCTCCCGGGTACCAGGCTGTCCACCAGATCGGCCATGTCCAGGCACGCCTGCTCGATCTTCTCCCGGATGTTCTGCTGCTCGGTGACCAGCGCCGACAGCAGCAGCCCCGTCAGCGCCACGGAGCCGTTGAGGGCCTGGAGGTTGACCATGACCTGGAAGAGGCTCTGGTCGGCGAACGGCCCGACGCGGTCGTTCGCGGCCGAGATGGCCAGGACGGACACCAGGAGCACGCACGGGGCGGCGCCCGGGAGCCGGAACCGCAGGGCGGCCCAGATCAGCAGCGGGAAGACGAGGAAGAGCAGGGCGAACGAGCTGCGCGTCACGAACAGCGAGACGAGGACGATGCCGACCGCCAGCGCCACGGCCTCCGCCCACCGCAGCGGGTCCCGGGACAGGCCGTACGGGCGCCGCAGCACGAGCAGCAGCGGAGTGAGGACGAGCACCCCCATGGCGTCACCGGCCCACCACGCCGCCCAGAACGACCAGAATCCGCTCTGCGCCAGGCTGCCGTGGAACACCACCAGGGACCCGATGGTGGCGCTGATGAGCATCGGCAGCATGCCGCCGAGGAAGACCAGCGCCACCCCGTCGCCCAGCCGGTCCAGCTCGGTGCGGAACCCGACCCTGCGGAGCAGCAGGAAGGCGCACACGGGCGCGAGGGTGTTCCCCGCGAGGATGGCCAGGCCGGACGGCTGGAAGGAGTTGATCGTCTCGATCACGAGGAAACTGCCGAGGGCGATTCCCGGCCACACCGACAGCCCCATCCGCAGCAGGCAGCTCAGCGCGATCCCCGTCGGCAGGAACAGGGGCGTGACGATGGCGCCGTCGATCTCGACCCGCTGCAGCAGGCCGATCCGTCCCGTCACGTAGTACGCGACGGCCACGGCGAGGATCCGGAGGACCGCTCCGCCGGTACGTCGCCACCCCTCGTTGCGCACCGGACCATCAGAACACCGTCCCGGGCCCCGGCCGGGCGTGACACGCGCCCCGACGGCTCCCCGGGCTCAGCCGCAGGGCTCGGCGGCGATGTCGGCGATCCGTTCGGCGGCCGCCTCGGCAGCCCGTTCGGCGGCCCGCTCCCCGGCCGCGTCGTGGCACAGGACCAGCACCGCCGCGTCGTCCGCGTGACCGGTGGAGTCCGCCACCTCCATCACCGCGGCGGCCAGGTCACCCGGATCGGCGCCCGCGCCCTCCCGCACGACCCGGGCCACCCGCGACAGCCCCTCGTCGATGGGGAAGGTCGGCCCCTCGACCACCCCGTCGGTGAGCAGGACGAACGCTCCCGCCTTCGTCAGCGGGCGCCGGGTCACCGGGTACACGGCGCCCGCCAGCATCCCCAGGGGCACACCACCCGCGTCGAGGGAGATCCCGTACTCCCCGTCGACGGTCGCCCAGACGGCGGGCACATGCCCCGCGCGGGCGCTCTCCAGGGACCAGCTCGCCGGGTCGAAGCGCAGGAAGCTGCAGGTCGCGAAGAGATCGGTGTCCACCGAGAGCAGCAGGTCGTTGGCCCGGCTCAGCACCTCGCCCGGGTCGGCCGCGGACGCGGCCACCGCGCGCAGCCCGATCCGGACCTGTCCCATGAAGGCGGCGGCCTCGACGTCGTGGCCCTGGACGTCCCCGAGGGAGAAGCCGAGCGCGCCGCCGGGCAGCGTGAAGCCGTCGTACCAGTCGCCGCCTATGTCCAGGCCGTGCCGGGCGGGCGCGTACCGGGCGGCGGTCCGCAGCCCCGGCACGTTCGGCAGCGAGGCCGGGAGCATCCTGCGCTGCAGGGCCTCGGCCAGCTCGACCCTGGCCTGCTGGAGCTCGGCCCGTTCGCGCGCCTGGGCCGTGAGCAGCCCGAGGCGGTTCAGCAGGTCGTCGGCGCTCGTCTGCCGCGGGGCACGTGGCGGGGCCATGGACCGCTCCCAGGTATGGCTGATTCAGCGGCCATCATATTTCGGGGCGGCCCGCGGCGCCCGCCGAGGCCCGCGGGCCCGGCGGGCCCGCGGCCACGGATTCAGCGGACGCGCCCCCGGGGCTTGAGCGGGACGGGCGGGACCTCGGGCGCCGGGATCGGAGGGCCGTCGTAGCCCTTCACCTCGCCGTAGCGGGTGCCGCCCATCCACTGCGCCCGGGCCTCCCGGATCTCCTCGTCGCTGCGCGCCACGAAGTTCCACCACATGACGATCTCCTCCTCGAACGGCTCGCCGCCGAGCAGCATCAGGCTCGCGTCCGAGGCGGCCCGCACGGGGAGTTCGGTGCGCCCGCAGCCGAGGTAGAGCATCGATCCGGGCAGCACCGGTACGCCGTCCACCACCGCCTCGCCCGCCATCGACAGCACGGCGTACTCGAAGTCGCGGTCCAGCGGCAGCCGTGCCTCGGTGCCGGCGGCGAGGGTGATGTCGGCGCCCACGAGGGGGCTGTACGTCGTGCCGGGCGAGGTCGCGGTGTCGAGGGTGCCCATGATCACCGTGGCGGACAGCCCCGGGGCGGTGACCTGCGGCAGCTCGCCGTGGTGCTCGAAGTGCGGATCCACCCGGCGGTGCTCGTCCGGGAGGGCCACCCACAGCTGGGCGCCGTGCAGGAAGCGGGCGTGCGGGCGGGGGCTCTCCTCGGAGTGGCTGATGCCGTGCCCCGAGGTCATCAGACCCAGCTCGCGGACCCCGACGGTCTGCAGACTGCCCACGCTGTCGCGGTGCAGGACCTCGCCCTGGTGCAGCCAGCTGACCGTCTGCAGACCCTGGTGGGGGTGCGGGGCCACCTGCATGCCGGGCTCGTCGGCGATGTCGTCCGGACCGTAGTGATCGACGAAGCACCAGGCTCCGACCATCCGGCGGCCCAGGTTCGGCAGCAGCCTGCGCACTTCGGTGCCCGCGCCGAGGGTCACCCGGCGGGGGCTGAGGAGTTCACGGACCGGTTCGGCGACGACGAAGCCGCGCCCGCCGCAGACGGACAGCGCGGGCTGGCGCTCGAGATTGCTCATGGGCACAACCTAGCGCCGCGTCAGGCAACGTTCGCCCCGTCGCGACGTCCGGCTCCTTTCCGGGCAAACATTGCCCGACGCGGCGCCGGCGCCGCGTCGGCGGCCCTGTTCCACGGAATGTCCGGCGGTATACGCGTGTTGCAGCCACCGGAACGCCGCGATCCGATCACACCGAACGGACCGGCAGAGCCGGGAGGACCCGATGAGCACGCCGACGAACACCCCGCCGACCGACCCGACCGCCTCCGCGCCCGAGGCGTACTACGAGCACGGCACGGCGGCCGAGCGCTGGACGCGCGCCGGGCTGTTCTTCGACGCCAAGGAGTACGTCCCGGCCGCCCGCGTGCTGGAGACCCTGGCCGCCGAGGCCCCCGAGCAGCTGGCCCCCCGGCTGCTGCTGGCCCGCGCCTACTACCACTCCGCCCGGCTCTCCCACGCCGAGCGCGAGCTGCGCGCCGTCCTGGAGCGCTGGCCGGTGGAGGACTACGCCCGGCTGCTGCTCGGGCGCACCCTGGAGCGGCAGGGCCGGGCGGCCGAGGCGGCCCCGCACCTGCGCCTCGCCGCCGCGATGGCCGGTGATTTCCCGCAGGCATGAGCGGCGCGGCGGGGCCTTCGGCGATCCGCGGCGGGCCGTACGGGCGGCTCCGGCCCCGCCGCGTGCGGGAGCGGGCCGCGCACTCGGTTAGCCTGGGTCGTATATGAACCGTCTCACCACGCCTTTCGGCTCCCACGAGCTCACCCGCTTCCCCGAAGACTCCCGCGACATGCTCCGCGCATGGGACGCCGCCGACGAGTACCTGCTGCGGCACCTCGCCGCCGGTACCGGCGACCGCCCGCCGGTGGAGCTGGACGGGCAGATCACCGTGCTCGGGGACCGCTGGGGGGCGCTGGTGACGGCGCTGGCCGCGCACCGGCCCGTACAGATCACGGACTCCTCGCTCACCCGCGAGGCGACCCGCGCCAATCTGGCCCGCGCCGGGACGGACGGCGCCGCCGTCCACCTGCTGACCACCCAGGACGCCCCGCCGGAGCGGATCGACGTCCTGCTCGTACGGGTCCCCAAGAGCCTCGCGCTGCTGGAGGACCAGCTGCACCGGCTGGCCCCGCACCTGCACGCGGACACCGTGGTCGTCGGCACCGGCATGGTCAAGGACATCCACACCTCCACGCTGCGGCTCTTCGAGCGGATCATCGGCCCGACCCGGACCTCCCTCGCGGAGAAGAAGGCGCGGCTGATCTTCGCCACGCCCGGACCGCAGGTGGGCCGCGAGGCCGCCGCGCCGGGCCCCTGGCCGCTGACGTACACCCTGGACGAGGACTCGGGCGCGGGCTCCGGGCTCACCGCGGTCAACCACGCCGGGGTCTTCTGCGCGGACCGCCTCGACATCGGGACCCGGTTCCTGCTCCAGCACCTGCCCGCCCGCACCGGCGCCGCCCGGATCGTGGACCTGGGCTGCGGCAACGGCGTGGTGGGCACGGCGGCCGCGCTCGCCGACCCCGACGCCGAAGTGATCTTCACGGACGAGTCGTACCAGGCGGTGGCCTCGGCGGAGGCGACCTACCGGGCCAACGTCCCGGGCGACGACCGCAAGGCCGAGTTCCTGGTCGGCGACGGGCTGGCCGGGGTCCCCGACGGCACCGTGGACCTGGTCCTGAACAACCCGCCGTTCCACTCGCACCAGGCGACCACCGAGGCCACCGCGATGCGGATGTTCGCCCAGGCCCGCCAGGCGCTGCGGCCCGGCGGTGAGCTCTGGGTCGTCGGCAACCGCCACCTCGGCTACCACGTCCGGCTGCGCCGGCTCTTCGGGAACAGCCAACTCGTCGCGAGCGACCCGAAGTTCGTGGTCCTGCGCGCGGTCAAGCAGGCTCCGGCGGCCAAGGACCGGCCCGCCGGGGAGTGACCCGCCGGTACGCTCCGGGGACGTCGGCGCCGCGTCCTAGACTCGGCGGGTGAGCAGCAGCCGGGTCGGGACGACCCCATCGGCGGGTGAGGGCGCACCGCACCGCGAGAGCGGTCACCCGGTGCGCTACCGCCGGGAGGAAGTCGCCCTCGCGGCGGGCGTGAAGGTGCGCAACCTGCGCTACTACCAGGAACGCGGTCTGCTCCCGCCGCCGGTGCGCGAGGGCCGGATCGCCTGGTACTCCGACGACCACCTCGCGCGGCTGCGGCTGATCAGCGACCTGCTGGGTCGGGGCTACACGGTCAACGGCATCGCGGAGCTGCTGCGCGCCTGGGAAGAGGGCGGCGGGATCGGCCGACTCCTGGGCCTGGAGCGGGAGATGACCCGGGGCTGGGTGCGCGAGGACCCGGTCACGATGACGGTGGCCGAGCTGCGCGCGCTGTTCGGCCCGGCGGCCACCCCGCAGGACACCCGGCGCGCGGCGGCCCTGCGGTACGTCACGATCGACGGCGACACGGTGACCTTCCCGAGCCGCGGGCTGCTGGAGGCGACCGTCACGCTGGTGCGCCAGGGGGTGCCGCTGACGGCGATCCTGGACGCGGGGGACTTCGTACAGACTCAGGCCGCGGCGCTCGCGGACCGGTTCGTGGGCCTGTTCCGATTGCATGTGATCGGTCCCGACGGGTTGGAGCACCTTTCGGCCACCCAGGTCCAGCACATCACGGACGCGGTGGCGGCCCTGCGTCCGGTGGCGGGCGAGGTCGTGGCCGCAGAGTTCGCCCGCGCGATGGCCCGTCGCGTGAAGGCCGAGGTCGCCGAAATGCTCCGTACGCAGCGGTAGGAGTAGGCCGAAAGCGGGCGTTCCCGCAACCTTGCCAACCACCATTGGCACTCTTACATTCAACTCGTCGGTAACAACGGTGCACAGCCGATATACAGGGGACATCCGGTGGAAGCTTCCCAGAACGATTCCCAGCACTTACCTGACAACGCTGTCAACAGCGCTGACGGCCGGGTCAGATGGCGGCGCTTCGCCGTGCTGACCCTCCCGGCGGTGGCGGTCACGGCGGGCCTCGGGATCGCTCTCGCGCAGGGCGCGCTCGCCGCCTCCTTCGCCGTGTCGGGCCAGCAGTTCAAGGTCTCGGCCAAGAGCCTGGAGGGCGAGGGCTTCGCCCAGTACGGCAGCGTCGACGTCAATGCCCGTAACGAGCTCATCCCGGTGGCGGTCACCGCCATCAAGGAGGCCAAGCTCCACAGCCTCTGCCAGTCGGTGGTCACCACGCTCCCGCTGATCGGCGACATCTCGCTCAACCTCACCGCGGGCCAGAAGGATCCGGTCGAGGCCAGCAACCTCTTCGTGGACGCGACCCAGCTGTCCGGCGACGCGGTCTTCAGCAACATCGAGATCGGCCGGGACGCCTCCACCCTGGACAAGGGGCCGACGGAGGCGGTGGGCATGCAGGACCTCTTCGCCCAGCAGGCCGACTCCGTCGCCATCAGCGATCTGCACCAGACGGCGTGGGCGACCAACGCCGGCACCTTCAAGCTGTCCGGGCTGAACATGAGCATCAGCAAGGGCAAGAAAGAATGCTTCTGACCCGCGGCGGCGAGGCGCGGCGGACCGGGGAACCGTCCGGCGGCGGCCGGACACCCGGCAGGTTCCGCCGATGGAGGCGGAGCAGACCCTTCTGGGGCGGGTTCTTCGCCCTCCTCGCCGGAGCCGAGATCTGCGCGCTGCCGCTGGCACCGCTGAAGATCATGCTCCAGCAGGGCGTGGCGGGCATTCCGTCCGTCCTGATGGGAATCGTCATGATCGTGATGGGGCTCTCCGCCTGGTTCTCCCCTCAGCACCGCACCCTGGCGGGGATCCTCACGACGCTCATCGCCACCGCCGCGCTGGTCCTGTCGAACCTCGGCGGGTTCCTGATCGGCACCCTGCTCGGCATTCTCGGCGGCGGTCTGATGTTCGCCTGGCAGCCCTCCGCCGCGCCGCGCCGTACGTCCGCCACGC
The DNA here is from genome assembly GCF_040296485.1 of Streptomyces sp. NPDC002138. NCBI lineage: Bacteria > Bacillati > Actinomycetota > Actinomycetes > Kitasatosporales > Streptomycetaceae > Streptomyces > Streptomyces sp. NPDC002138. The sequence continues at coordinate 26,102 of NZ_JBEOXE010000040.1, forward strand.
CCCCCACGCACACCCCTCCTCCCCCTTCTCCTGCGCCTCCCACGCAGGACACCGATCCCCAAGGAGCGCCGTCATGACCCGTACGCGCACCCGCACCGCCCTCGCCCTGGCCGCCGGTCTCGCGGCCGCCGGGGCCCTGACCCTGGGCTCCGTCCCCGCGACGGCGAGCCCCTTACCCCTGGCGGGCTCGACCACCGTCTCGCCCGCCGGTCACGCGTTCAAGGCCACCCTCAGCGGCAAGGCCACCCTCAAGGCCGGTTCGGTCACCGTGACCTGCTCGGTCTCCGTCTCCACAGGTACGGTCCCGGCCGCGCCCGGCAACCACAACGCGGCCGGGCCCGTCTCCTCGCCCATCTCGCCGCCGACGTACAGCTCCTGTACCTCCAGCATCCCGGGGGTGACGCCCACGGTCACCACCAGCGGGGCGTGGACCGTGTCGATGCAGAACGGCGCGCCGATCACGGCCACGATGACCGTGCCCACCGGCGGTCTGGTCGTGCACACCACCGGGCTCGCGACCTGCACCGTGGTCACCGCCCCGAGCGGCCCGGCCGCGGTCGCGGGCAGCTGGACGAACGGCGCCCCCTCCAGCCTGACCTTCACCAACGCGACCGTGCCGGTCACGGTCACCGGCGGTTTCGGCTGTCCGACCAGCGCGACCAGCTCCACCTTCAACGCCGTGTACAAGGTGACGGACACCACCGACGCGGCGCAGCAGATCACCGTCGGTCCGTGATCTCCTCGCGGTGAACACGGCCCCGCCGTACCCGGTGCGCACCGGGTACGGCGGGGCCTCGCGCGTGGCCGGACGGTTCAGCGGTGGGCCGGGAACTCCACCACCTGCTGGTAGGTCGGCCGGTTCTGCCAGGTGGTCATCGGGTGGGAGAGCCCGCCCACCGGACGCTGGACGATCCCGTCGGCGCACCACTGCTTGCCCGCGGCGCAGGTGCCGTCGGCCGGGTACACGGCGGCCGGGGTCGCGGCGGCCGCCTGCTTCAGGGTGGCGAGCAGGACGTCACGGCAGCCGCTCAGCGTGCCGCCGCCGCAGTAGACGCGGGACGGCGGATCGGCCACCGGCCGCCCGAGGACCATGCGCAGGTCCTCGTCCGCATAGCTCCACCAGCCGTACTGGAACGCGGACCCGGCGTGTGAACCGGTGGGCCCGTGGCCCGCGTTGGGCGCCTCGTCGATGGTCAGCGAGGCCCGCAGGGCGTCGTACAGCGGGGCCCCGAGGCCCGGCTTGAACTCGGCTTCGACCAGCAGCGGCCACCACGCGTCCATGATGCGGATCGCGTCGGCGTTCGCGTAGGTCTGCGAGCCGGGGCTGGTCTCCTTCCGTTCGCTGCCGCTGTCGCGCCACGCGGTCAGTTTCGCCACGGCCGCGGCCGCGGCCGGGTCGGTGACGGCCGCGCTGTTCAGGACGTCGATCAGCTCGGGCAGCAGGTTCTCGCCGCGCAGGTCGGTGACCGCCGCGTCCTCCATGGCCCGGGTGAGCGAGGCGCGGGTGACCCCGCCCGCGGCGACGAGCGGTTTGACCCGGTCGTCCAGGAGGCTGGCGCGGTGCACCGCGCCCATCCCGAAGCCGGCCGCGCCGTATCCCTTGGCCTGCTTGTTGTTCCAGCTGATGTAGTAGTCCTGGCCGATCGACTGCGGGTGCTGGGCGGGCGGGGTGTAGGCCGCCGTGTTCACGGCGGGGTCGAAGCCCTGCCACTCGTAGGCGGCGCGGCCGAAGACCGGGAGGGCGGGGTCGACCCCGGCGGCGCGGACCGGGTTCAGCCCGCTGTTGTAGTACGCGGCCTCGCGGGAGTCGGCGTAGAACCAGTTGAAGGCGTAGCCGATGTGCTGCGCCGCTGCCTGGAAGGCGTGCGCGTCCGTCACGTACGCCGGGTCGTTGAGCATCTGGAAGCCGATCATCGAGTCGGCCTCGTGGCGGTAGGTCGAGCGCAGCGCGGTGTAGGCGACGGGCTTGCCGCCGACGGTCGCGCGGTGCGTGACGATGCCGTAGCCGGTGCGCCACACCCGCATCCGGTAGGAGCCCGCCGCCGTGCCGTCGGCGACGGTCGGGGTCCAGGCGTTGCTGTGCTCCAGCTTCTCCATGGGTGTGCAGACGCCCCGGAAGAGGTAGGAGGTGGAGGCGGTGGTCGGCGTGGCGCCGCCCGGCTCGCACAGCTCGACGGCGAAGGTGTCGGTGATGTCCTGCCCGGCGGAGGTCGCGCTCCAGGCGTAGTCCTGGCCGCGTCCGAGCTGTACGTACATGCTCACGCCCGCGAAGGAGGCGCCGCGCGCGCTCAGCCCGGGGCCCTCCAGCTCCTGGAGCATGAGCAACTGGGGTGCCAGATAGCCGGTTTGGGGGCCGAAGACGGCGACGGGGTGGCCGCTCGCGGTCTTCGCCCCGGAGACGAGCAGTGCGTTGGACATGCTCTGCTTGACCGGCTTGGGCGGTGTGGCCGCGGCCGGAGCGGTCGCGGCGCCCGTGCGGTCGTACACCAGCGGTTCGGCCACGACCGAGCCGGCATCGGGCAGCGCGGTGCCCTGCGGGTTCGCGGGCTTCTGCGCGTACGGGAAGCTCGTCCCGTCATGGACCGTCAGAACGGCCTCGGGGTCCTCGCGTTCGCGGAACGACTCCCAGACCCGGGTGCCCTCCTCCAGCCCGAACTTCTGCTGGGCGGCCAGCAGCGAGACCGCGGCCTGCACCTCGCCGCCGCCCCCGCCGCCGAACAGGCCGCCGACGACGGAGGCGAGGGCGATCAGGTCGGTGAGGGTGAAGGGCCGGATCTCCCCGGCGTTGGTGATCGAGTCGATGTGGCCGGTCAGGACGTACTCGCCGGGGAAGTAGCGGCCGTCCTTGGACTGCTGCCGGTAGGCGTTGACGCCGTCCACATACGCCTGGGCGTCCTCCATCGCCTGGCGGCCGCGGTCTCCCTCGGTGGTGCGGATCCGGTCCACCTGGGCCTGGAGATCGGCCTCGGTGTAGGGGGCCTGGGGCCAGAACTCCTGCTCCAGCCCCTGGTTGGCGAGGGCGCCGCCCGCGAAGGGGGTCAGGTCCCCGCGGCCGACGTGCCGGAAGAGGTCCATCTGCCACAGCCGGTCCTGCGCGGCGGCGAAGCCCGCGCCGTACTCGGTGCCGTAGCGGGTGGTGCCCTTGATGTGGGGGACGCCGGTCTTCTTGTCCCGGGTGATGGTGACGTCGGAGCGCGGGCTGACGGTCGAGGCGACCTGGGCGGCGGGCACGCCGAAGGAGGCGTCGTTGAAGAAGTCGTTGATCTTGGCGTCGGTGAGTCCCTGGTACCCGCCCGCGAGCGAGGCGTAGCGCGCCAGTTGGTCCGAGGTGTGCTCGGGCAGGGTGCCGAAGGCCTTGTGGAGCAGGATCTGGGCCAGGGTGGCGTTGCCGCTCTGGCCGGGCGGAAGGATGTCGGAGCACTGGCCGCCGCAGTAGTCCGCGACGGGGAGCGGGACGGGGTCGGCGGCGGCCGCGGCGGAAGCCGCGGCGAGCGGGGAGAACAGGGCGGCGCCGAGGGCGATGAGTCCTGCGGCGACAGCGGTCCGGAGCCGTGCGGTGGGGTGTCTCATACGTGCTCCTCCATGGGGGGCAGGAACGCTTCCCGCGGAGGGTACTGGCGGGAACTACCGCGCAGTAAGATGAAGGAGCGTCACTTTTCGGCGTCGCGAGGCCGGTTCGAGGACGGCCACCGGCCGCGGACGCCGCGCGGCCCGGAAAACCGGTTGCCGGGCCCGGAGCGCTGGGCGAGGCTGCGTTCATGTCCGAGAACGCAGTGCAGCACCCTCCCGCCCCCCGCACCCGTACCGAGCGGGACCCGGTGGCGGACCTGTTCTTCCCCACGGGTCGCCTCAAGGCCGTCCCGCGCAAGCCCGCCCGCCGCGATCAGCTCCTGCGGCACCTCGCCGGGAGGCTGTTCACCCCGGACCGCGCGTACACCGAGTCCGAGGTGAACGAGGCGCTGCGCTCCGTGCACGACGACACCGCCGCGCTGCGGCGCTACCTGATCATCGCGGGCCTGCTGACCCGCACCCGCGACGGCGCCAGCTACCGGCTGGGAACGGCCGCCGGGTAGTACCCCGCGACCACGGCCCGCACCTCGTCGAGCAGCGCGGGCCCGTACTGCGGCACGGGCGGGCGGCCGCTTCCCGGCCTGATGTCCAGGAGCTGCTCGCCGGAGAGCGCGAACACCACCCGTCGCAGCCCGGCCTGCTGGATCACCGCCGCGCACATGCCGCACGGCTCGCAGCTCGTGTACAGCGTGGTGCCCGCCGCCGTGGCCGCGTCCAGTTCCCGCGCGGCCCACCGCGCCAGCTTCAGTTCCGGGTGCGCGGTGATGTCCCCGTCGGTGCGGGCCGTGTTGCGCTCCTCGGCGAACACCGCCCCGTCCGGTCCCGCCAGCAGGGACCCGAAGGGCGGGTCGCCGCGCTCACCCGCCTCCCCCGCGAGCGCGATGGCCCGCCGCAGGAAGGCGTGGTCCTCGGGTGTGGTGGTCATGACTGCTCCGTTCCGGTGCGGGGTGGGTGGAGGGCGTACGCGGCCACCTTCTCCAGTGCCCGCCAGGCCACTTCCGGGTGGCGCGTCTCGTGGGGGTCGCCGCCGTAGGGGTCGAGGACGACCGCTTCCGCGCCCAACCGCCGTATCTCCTCGAGGTCTTCGGCGATCTGGTCGAGGGTTCCCTCTCCGGCGAGCCGGTCCGGCCCGGTGACCGGGGCCGCCGTGAGTCTGAGGGCGATCCTGGGCGCGAGGGCGGGCGCGGGGAGCCCCTGTTGGCGCGCGTACGCCGCCAGCCGGACCGCGGCCTCGCGCAGCCAGGGCAGGGTGGGGCGCAGCGGATGCCAGGCGTCCCCGAGCCGTACGGCCCGGCGCAGCCCCGCGTCGCTGTTGCCGCCGACCCACACCGGGATCCGCCGGTCGCCGTAGGCGGCGGTGTCCGCCCAGGCCGCGCGGATGCCGCGCAGGTGCTCCTCGGTCAGCCGGCCCCGCTGTTCGAAGGGGATCCCGAGGGCGGCGAACTCCTGGCGCGCCCAGCCCACTCCGACCCCGAGGACCAGTCTGCCGCCGCTCAGTTCGTTCACGTTGGCCGCCATCCGGGCGGTGAGCAGCGGGTGACGGTAGGGAGCGATGAGGACCGTCGTGCCGAGCCGCACCCGGGTGGTGAGGGCGGCCAGCCAGGACAGGGTGGTGAAGGGCTCGTAGAAGGGTGCCGGATAGCGCACGGCGACATCGGGCGTGATGGCCACGTGGTCCGACACCATCAGCAGGTCGAAGCCCAGGCCTTCGACGGTCCGGGCCCAGCCGCGCAGGACCCCGGGGTCGGTGCCGGGGCCGAAATTGAGGACGTTGACTCCGATCTTCACACCGTCGAGCCTAACCAGGCACCACGGTCCGCCAGAAGTGACTTCCGCCTGCCCAGGGGGCGTTCGGCCGTTGATCCGCCGGTAATCTGACCCGATGACCGAGACTCTTGACGCGACGGACTGGGCGATCCTGCGGGAGCTCCAAGGAGAGGGCCGGATCCCCTTCGCGGAGCTGGCACGGCGGGTGAATCTGAGCGCGTCCGCGACGAAGGAGCGGGTGCGGCGGCTGGAGGAGGCCGGGGTGATCACGGGCTACCGGGCGGATGTGGACCTGGAGCGCACCGGGTACGGCGTGCTGGCGGTGGTCCGGCTCAAGTACCCGGGCCCCGGGACCCGGCACGAGCCGCTCCGCCGCCTGCTGGCGGAGCGGCCGGAGATCCTGGAGTGCCTGCGCACCACCGGCGACGACTGCTACGTCCTGAAGGTGGCGACCTCCTCCATGGGCCATCTGGAGGCGGTGGTGGACGAGCTGGCCGGCTTCGGGAGCACGACCACCAACCTCGTCCTCAGCCGGCCGCTCCCACTCCGCGGGCCGCGGGCGCCTGAGCGATGACGTGGAGTCACCGCCCGTCTCCTCCGCCGCGTGGGGGAAGGACTCCCCCGGCGGGGGACGGGGCCGCGAAGTCCTGCTGGGTGCCACCTTCGTGGCCGCCCCCGCGCGGACCCCGCGCCGCACCGTCCGCCCTCAGCCCCGGTACGTCTCCAGCAGCCGCAGCCAGATCTCGCTGATCGTCGGGAACGCGGGAACCGCGTGCCACAACCGCGCGATCGGCACCTCCCCGGCCACCGCGATGGTCGCCGCGTGCAGCAGCTCCGCGGTGCCCGGGCCCACGAAGGTGGCACCCAGCAGGACTTCGCGGTCGAGGTCCACGACCATCCGCGCCCGGCCCCGGTACCCGTCGGCGTACAGCCCCGCCCCCGACACCTGCCCCAGGTCGTAGTCGACGGCCCGCACCCGGTGCCCCGCGCGTTCGGCCTCCTCGGCGGTCAGCCCGACCGCCGCCGCCTCCGGGTCGGTGAAGACCACCTGCGGCAGCGCGGCGCTGTCCGCGGTGGCCGCGTACGGGCCCCAGCGCCCCTCGTCGGACTCGCTGACCGGGCCCGCCGCGCGGGCCGCGATGGCCGCTCCAGCGATCCGGGCCTGGTACTTGCCCTGATGGGTGAGCAGCGCCCGGTGGTTGACGTCCCCGACCGCGTACAGCCAGTCGGTTCCGGGCACCCGGCAGCTCTCGTCGACCCGGATCCACCCGCCGGGCTCCAGCCCGGCCGTGTCGAGTCCGATGTCCTCGGTGTGCGGGACCCGGCCCGTCGCCATCAGCAGTTCGTCGCCCTCCAGGGTCTCCCCGCCGCTGAGCACGACCGTGACCGGACCGGTCGAGCCGTCCCGTACGACGGCCTCCACGTCCACTCCCGTACGGACGACCGCGCCCGCCTCCCGCAGCGCCTCCGCGACCATCTCCCCCGCGAACGGCTCCATCCGGGGCAGCAGCCGCGCACCGCGCACGAGCACGGTGACCCGGGAGCCGAGCGCCTGCCACGCGGTCGCCATCTCGGCGGCCACCACCGACCCGCCGACGATCAGCAGCCGCTCCGGCACCCGCCGGGCCGAGGTCGCCTCGCGGCTGGTCCACGGCCGCGCCCCGGCCAGCCCCGGCAGATCGGGCAGCAACGCCCGGGTCCCGGTGGCCACGACCACGGCGTGGCGGGCCGCGAGCACCGTGTGCTCCCCCTCGGGACTGCTGACCGCGACCTTCCGGATGCCGTACAGGCGGCCGTGCCCCCGGTAGAGCTCGGCGCCGATGGACCGCAGCCAGTCGGCCCCGCCGTCGTCCTTCCAGTCACTCGTCCAGTAGTCCCGGTGCGCGAACACGGCCGCCGTGTCCAACGGCCCCCGCACGGCGGCGGCCAGCCCCGGCACCTTGCGCGCGTCCGCGCGCGCGAGGGCCGGCCGCAGCAGCGCCTTGCTGGGCACGCAGGCCCAGTACGAGCACTCCCCGCCGACGAGTTCTCTCTCCACCACCGCCACGCTCAACCCGGCCGCCCGCACCCGGTCGACGACGTTCTCGCCCGCCGGTCCACCGCCCAGCACCACGACGTCGTATTCCACCGATTCAGTCATACGGGCCAGTCTCGCGGCAGCACGGGGCCCGCGTGGCGCAATCGCGCCGTCGCGGCGTGCCGGGACCGGGCCGGGCCCGCGCGCCCGCGGCCCGGCCCCCTGCCGTCACACCTCTTCGGTGGGGCCCCCGGCCGGACCCGAGCCCTCCGTCTTGGCCTTCTCCTCGGCGATCTTCGCGCGGACCTCGTCCATGTCCAGGGCGCGGGCCTGCCCGATGACGTCCTCCAGCATGACCTCGGGCAGGGCGCCGGGCTGGGCGAAGATGGCCACCTGGTCCCGGATGATCATCAGGGTCGGGATCGAGCGGATGTCGAAGGCCGCGGCCAGTTCCTGCTGCGCCTCCGTGTCCACCTTCGCGAAGACCAGGTCGGAGTGGGTCTGCGACGCCCTCTCGTAGACCGGGGCGAACTGACGGCAGGGACCGCACCACGAGGCCCAGAAGTCGATCAGCACGAACTCGTTCTCGCTGACCGTCCGGTCGAAGTTCTCCTTGGTGAGTTCGACTGTAGCCACGGTTTCCAGACCTCCGTATATCGCGCTTCCTGTCCCTGGAACGAACGGAGCGCGCCCGGCATTCCGCGACCGCACCACCGGCTCGGCGGGAAGGTCAGAACGGGTGACCGGCCGGGGTGCGGCGGACCGTGGTCCAGCGGAGTTCCGTGAAGGCGTCGAGGTTCGCCTCGCCGCCGAACCGGGCCCCGTTGCCGGAGGCCCCCACCCCGCCGAACGGGGCGACCGCCTCGTCGTTCACCGTCTGGTCGTTGACGTGCACGATCCCGGTCGGTATCCGGTCCGCCAGCTCCAGCCCGCGCGCCGCGTCACGGGTGACGATGCCGAGCGAGAGGCCGTACGGGCCCGCCGAGGCCAGGGCGACCGCCTCCTCCTCCGAGGCGAAGGACCGTACGGGCGCCACCGGGCCGAAGACCTCCTCCGCGTAGGCGGGGGTGTCGTCGGCGACGCCCGCGAGCACCGTCGGCCGGTAGAAGAGGTCCCGGTGGGTGCCGCCCGCGATCAGCTTGGCGCCCCGCGCGGTGCTGGCCTCCACCAGCGCGTGCACCCGCTCCAGCTGGGCGCGGTCGATGAGCGGGCCCAGGTGCACCTGTTCGCGGTACGGGTCCCCCACCGCCAGCGCCTCGGCCCTGACCGCGAGCCGCTCGACGTACTCGTCGTACAGGGAAGCGTGCACCAGGTGGCGGCCCGCCGTCATGCAGATCTGCCCCTGGTGGAAGAAGGACCCCCAGGACGCCTGGGCCACGGCGGCCTCGACATCGGCGTCGGCGAGCACGACCAGCGCGGAGTTGCCGCCCAGCTCCAGGTGCGCGCGCTTGAGGTGCCGGCCCGCCAGTTCGCCGACGACCCGGCCGCTGGCGGTCGATCCGGTGAACGAGACGACGCTCACCAGGGGTTCGGTCACCACCGCCGCCCCGGTGTCCGCGTCTCCGGGCAGCACGTGCAGCAGCCCGGCCGGCAGCCCGGCGGCGGCGAGGACGGCGGCGAGCACGAGGCCCCCGCACACGGCGGTGCGCCGGTCCGGCTTGAGCAGCACGGCGTTGCCGAGCGCGAGCGCGGGCGCGACCGAGCGGATCGCGAGGATCAGCGGGGCGTTGAAGGGGGCGATCACGCCGACGACCCCGGCCGGGGAGCGCCGGGTGTACGAGAGCCGGGGCGCCTCGGTCGCCAGCACCTGCCCGGTCGGGCGGGAGGCCAGCGCGGCGGCCTCGTAGCACTCCTGGGCCGCGACGTGCAGCTCGAAGTCCGCCTTGCCGGGGATCGAACCGGATTCGCGGATCAGCCAGCCGCGCAGCTCCTCGGAGTGGGCCGCGAACAGGTCCCCGGCGCGGCGGAGCACCGCGGCGCGCTCCAGGTGGGTGGAGCGCGCCCAGTCCCGCTGCGCGGCCCGGGCCCGTACGGCGGCCTCGGCGACGTCGGGGGCCGAGGCCAGGTCGAGGGTGGCGAGGGTGCGGCCGGTCGCCGGTTCGACGACGGGCGCCGTACCCCCCGTCAGAGTCGGTCCGTCCTGCCAGAACTGCGGGTCGAGGAGCGGCATGGCGCGAGGCCTCCGGGGTGAGGACGGAGCGAGTGGGGTGGGGGGCGGCACGCGTCATCGTGCCAGAACGGACTCACCAATTCTGTTCACTTATTGGGCAGTTGCCAGGGTCACCTGTCCGGAATCCATCGACCGCGCCCGGCCGCGGCGGCGCCCGGCGGCCCGGCGGCGCCGGCCGGGGCCCCGCGCCGGCCCGTCAGCGCTCCAGCACGAGGGCGATGCCCTGGCCCACCCCGATGCAGAGCGCGGCCATTCCCGTCCCGGAACCGGCCGCCGCCAGCTGGTGGGCGACCGAGCCCGCGAGCCGGGCCCCGGACGCGCCGAGCGGGTGGCCGAGGGCGATGGCGCCGCCGCGCGGGTTGACCACGGCGCGGTCCAGTTCGGGCCAGGCCTCCAGACAGCCCAACGCCTGGGCGGCGAACGCCTCGTTCAGCTCCAGGGTGGTGAGGTCGGCGAAGCCGCGGGCCGCCTTCTCCAGGGCCCGGCGGACCGCCTCGACCGGTCCCAGCCCGAAGAGCTGCGGCTCGATCCCGGTGACCGCCGAGGCCCGGATCCGGGCGAGCGGCTCGCGCCCCGTGACCGCGAGTCCCGCCTCGTCGGTGAGCAGCAGGGCGGCGGCCCCGTCGTTGAGCGGGGAGGCGTTGCCCGCCGTGACCGTGCCCCGGCCGTCGGTGCGGAAGGCGGGCTTCAGCCGGGCGAGCGCCTCGATGGTGGAGCCCTCCCGGATGCACTCGTCGCGCAGCAGGTCGACACCGGGGTACGGGACGACCTCGGCGTCGTACTCCCCCGCGGCCCAGGCGGCCGCGGCCTTGCGGTGGCTCTCCAGGGCGAAGGCGTCCTGGTCCTCGCGGGTGAGCGCGTACTTGTCCGCGACCAGTTCCGCGCCTTCGCCGAGCGAGCCGGTCCACTCCTCGGGCATCGCGGGGTTGGTCATCCGCCAGCCCAGGGTGGTGGACCAGAGCTGCTGGTGGGCGGCGGGGAAGGCCCGCTCGGGCTTCTGCACCACCCAGGGGGCGCGGGTCATGGATTCGACGCCGCCCGCGATCGCCACGGAGGCGTCGCCGAGGGCGATGGCCCGGGCGGCCTGGATGACGGCCTCCAGGCCGGATCCGCAGAGCCTGTTGACGGTGACGCCGGGGACCGTGACCGGCAGCCCGGCGAGCAGCACCGCCATGCGGGCCACGTCACGGTTGTCCTCACCGGCACCGTTCGCGTCGCCGAAGACCACGTCGTCGATCCGCGCGGGGTCGAGCGCGGGCGTACGGTCCACCAGGGCGCGGACCACGTGCGCGGCCAGGTCGTCCGGGCGGACCCCGGCGTAGGCACCGCCGAACTTGCCGATCGGGGTACGGACGGCGTCGACGATGTAGACGTCGCGGATGCGCATGCGGGGTCTCCTGGGCAGATCCGTGCGGGCGCGCCGGTGGGCGCGCCCGCAGTCTCCGTCCCGGGCTCGCGGCCTGTCAACGCCTCCCCGGCACCGCGGGCGGACCCGGCCGCCGGTAGGCCGCCGGGGCGCCGCCCTCAGGTGGACTCGCGGGGGACGGCCAGCGCGGCCATGAGGTCGTGGCGGGCCGGGGCCTCGGAGGGTTCCCGGACCACCCGGTCCACCAGGGAGGCCAGATGATCTCCGGTGGGCATCTCGATCCGCACCGTGCTCAGGCGCGGCCGCAGCAGGCGGCCGATCAGCAGGTCGTCGGCGCCGATGACGGCCACGTCCGCGGGGACGCGCAGCCCGGCGTCCTGCAGGGCGCGCATGAGGAGCATCGCGTACTCGTCGTTGTAGGCGAAGACCGCGTCGAGCCCGAGCCCCGGCCACCGGTCCGCGAGAACGCGGGCCGACTCCTCGGTGTAGGCCATCGGCAGTGCCTCGATCCCGGCCGCCCCGCCGGCCGCCGCCCGGGCGCCCGCGAGGCGCGGGGCGGAGAACAGCTCCATGCCCGCCTCCTCGGGGACGATCACGCCGATCCGGCGGTGGCCGCGCTCGACGAGGTGGGCGACGGCCCGGGAACCGACCTCGGCCTGGTCCATGACGAACGCGTGGGCCCCGGCGACGCCGACCGGCCCGAGGGTGATCACCGCGCGGGCGCCGGCCCGCTTGAGGGTCTCGACGTTGTGGGCGCTCAGCGTGATCTCGCCGAGGGAGATCACCGCGACGGGCCGCAGCTCGGCCCAGGCGCGGGCGGCCTGGTCCCCGGTGAGGCCGAGGCTGCCGTACTGGACCACCGTGTAGTCCAGGCGGCGCAGCGCCCACTGGAGTTCGTTGAGGAACGCGCTGTACAGCGGCCCGGCCGGCACGTGCGAGGTGGGGAGCAGCACGATGCGGGTGTGCCCGGCGCGCAGGCTGCGGGCGGCCGCGTGCGGGACGTACCCCAGCTCCTCGGCGGCCTCGCGGACCTTGCGGCGGGTCGGCTCGCTGATGCGCACGGCTTCGGCGTTGTTCAGGACGTACGAGACCGTGGCGCGCGAGACGCCCGCGAGACGGGCCACGTCGGCACTGGTGGGCACGGGCGGCGCGGGCGCCGGGGACGGCGTCGGTCGTCTGGGCGATTTCGGTGACTGAGACATTGCCGTGGCATCTTTCCAGAACGGTTGTGCCCGGGGTCTGGCGGATGGCCGGAATCGAATGCTACACAGTGGTTACACGATTTATTGACACGTGTAACCACGGCTTCCGCATCCTCGTCGGACGTGCCGCGCCACGTGTCGCTCCGTGCCGTCGCGCTGTCGTGTTCCGACGTACCCCCGCCGTCACGACGGGGCGGCGCGCACCCCCCTCATCCGCTCGACATCCCCTGCCCAGGACGGCACCGTGGCCCCTTCCTCCGTCGGCACCCCCGCCGCCGACGCCACCCCGCCGCCTCCACCGCCGCGCCGGGCTCCGCATCGCCGCCGACGGCGCCGGCGCGCGGTCTGCTGCCCCTGCTCCTCGTCGGCAACACCGCGATGTACGCGCTCTACATCGGGGTGGCGGGCCTCCTGCTCGCGCTCCAGGTCGAGCACGTCGATCCCGCGCACAAGGTCGCCGACTTCGGCCTGATCGCGGGGGTGTCCGCGGTCTTCGCCACGGTCTTCAACCCGGTGGCGGGCGCCCTCTCCGACCGCAGCGGCCGCCGCGACCCCTGGATCCTGGGCGGCGGCCTGGCCGCGGTGCCCGCGATGTTCCTGCTCGGCCTCGCCGACACGATCCTGCTGATCACCCTCGCCTGGTGCCTCGGCCAGGCCGTGATGAACGTCTACCAGGCCGCGATCACCTCGGTCGTGCCCGACCGGGTCCCGGTGAGCGCCCGCGGCAAGGCCTCGGCCGCCGTCGGCCTCGGCCTCCCCCTGGGCTCGGCCGTGGGCGCCCTGCTCGGCGCGTCCTTCTCCGACGACTACCGCAGGGGCTACCTGCTCTTCGGCGCGATCGTGGCGGGCGCGGCCGTGCTCTTCACCGCCCGCGGCCGCGAACAGCGCCTTCCGGTGCGCCCCCCGCTGCCCGTCCGCGCGCAGCTGGCCGCCTTCACGGGCGCGCTCAAGGACCACGACTTCCGGTGGGCGTTCATCGGGCGCGCCCTGCTGGTGCTCGGCTACTTCGCCGTGAGCGGCTATCAGTTGTACATCCTGCAGGACCACACCCGGCTGCCCGAGGGCCTGGAGCCGGAGGAGGCGGTGGCCCTCCTGATGCCGCTGACCAGCGTGGCGATGGTGCTCTCGACGGTCGTGGCCGGTTACCTGTCCGACCGCTTCGACCGCCGGAAGCTGTTCGTCGGCGCCTCCGCGCTGCTGTCCGCCGTCGCGCTGCTCATACCGGCCCTGTCGGCGAGCTGGCCGGCGATGCTCGCCTTCGCCGTGGTCAACGGCCTCGCCTTCGGCAGCTACATGGCCGTGGACACGGCGCTGGTGACGATGGTGCTCCCGAAGGCCGAGGACGCGGCCCGGGACATGGGCGTGCTCAACATCGCCAACGCCGGTCCGCAGATCGTCGCGCCGTTCGTCGCGTCGGTGATCGTGTCCGTCAGCGGCGGGTACACCGCCCTGTTCGTCATCGCGGCGGTGCTGTCGGTCGCGGGCGCGCTGGCCGTGAAGCCGATCCGCGGCGTCCGCTGACCCGCTCACGCCACGGGCGCGTCGAGCCTTCGGGGCCGTCGAGACGGTGTCGAGGGCTTCATGACCTCGTGTGAAGGAGGGATGTAGCAAGCTTCGAGAGCTCCCCGTTACGTTCTGTGTACCGATGAGTAACGGGGAGGTCCGGTTTCGATGACCACAGTTCCTGGCACGGCTCCTGGCACGACGAGCGTCTTGGCCCCCGGCTCGCCACCGGGCCCGCCCTCCGCCCCGGCCCTCCACGCGGTGCCAGGTCTGGGGGACATGGCCCGGGCGCTCGCCGAGGGCAGCGTCTCCTCGCGCTGGCTGACCGAACAGTGCCTGGAGCGCATCGAGGCCTCGCAGCCGGAGCTGAACGCGTTCCGCGTCGTGCACGCCGAGGCCGCCCTCGCGGAGGCGGACGCGGCCGACCGGCGGCTCGCGGCCGGTGAGCGGCTGCCGCTGCTCGGCGTTCCGCTCGCGGTCAAGGACGACATGGACGTGGCCGGGCTGCCGACGGCCTTCGGCTGCGCCGGGGACTTCCCGCCGAAGGCCGAGGACAGCGAGGCGGTACGCCGCCTGCGCGCGGCGGGCGCGGTCGTCGTCGGCAAGACCCAGACCCCGGAGCTGGGCCAGTGGCCGCTCACCGAGGGGCCCGCCTTCGGCGAGACCCGCAATCCGTGGAACCCGGCCTTCACTCCCGGCGGCTCCTCGGGCGGCTCGGCGGCCGCCGTGGCGGCGGGTCTGATCCCCGCGGCGCTGGGCTCGGACGGCGCGGGATCCATCCGCATCCCGGCGGCCTGGACGCATCTGGTCGGCATCAAACCGCAGCGCGGCCGCATCTCCACCTGGCCGGAGCCGGAGGCCTTCCGCGGGCTGACCGTCAATGGCGTGCTGGCGCGTACGGTCGCGGACGCGGCCCTGCTGCTGGACGCGGCCAGCGGCTCCCACCGCGGCGACCTGCACCGGCCCGCGCCGATCTCGGCCGTCCGGGCGGCCCGCACGGCTCCGGGGCGGCTGCGGATCGCGCTCTCCTTCGGGATGCCCTTCACGGGCACCTCCAAGTCCCTGGATCCGTCGATCCGTTCCGCCGTCGAGCGGCTCGCGGGGCGGCTGGAGGCGCTGGGCCACGAGGTGGCCCTGGAGGATCCGCGGTACGGGAAGATCGGGCTCAGCTTCATACCCCGCGCGACCGGGGGCGTACACGAGTGGGCCGCCCGGGTGCCGGACCCCTCGCTGCTGGACCCGCGGACCAGCGAGGCCACCCTCATGGGGCGGATCCTGAGCGGCCTGCCCCTGCGGGCCGCCCGCCGCGCGGAGGCGCTGCACCAGCACCGGATCGGGGAGATCTTCAACCGCTTCGACGTGGTCCTCACGCCGACGACGGCCACCGCGCCCCTGCGCGTCGGCGCCCTGCGGGACCGGGGCTCACTGGACACGGAGCGGGCGATCATCGCGGCCTGCCCGTACGCGTGGCCCTGGAACGTCCTCGGCTGGCCGGGCGTGAGCGTCCCGGCGGGCTTCACCCCCCAGGGCCTGCCCGTGGGCGCCCAACTCCTGGGCCCCGAGGCCTCGGAGCCCCTTCTGATCTCCCTGGCGGCCCAGCTGGAGGCGGCGGAGAACTGGCAGTCGCACTGGCCGCGCTGGTCGGCCCCGCTGAGGGCGGCGTCGGACGCCTCCCGACGGCAACCGGTGGGCGCCGGGGCGCGGTAGGTCCGGTCCGGGGCGGTGGGGGCCGGGGTGCGGACGCGCGGCATCCCGCACCCCCCGCCCGCGTACCGCTAACCTCACCCGGATGACGGCACTTTCACACCACACCGACCACCCCCACCAGCCCGGCCGCGACGGAGCCGGGGCCACGGCCGAGGTCGATCCGCACGCCATCGGGCCCGTGGAGACCTCCTACGCCCCCGACCACGACGGGGATCCCGATCCGGGCGAGATCGTGTGGACCTTCGTTCCGTACGAGGAGAACGACGGCCGGGGCAAGGACCGGCCGGTGCTGGTCGTGGCCCGCGAGCCGGGCCGCGGGACGGTGCTCGCCGTACAGCTCTCCAGCAAGCGGCACGACCACGACCGGGAGTGGGTCCCGATCGGCACCGGACCCTGGGACGGCGCCGGGCGGGAATCCTGGGTGGCCGTGGACCGGGTGCTGCGGGTGCATGACGACGGGATGCGGCGCGAGGCCTGCGCGCTGGACCGGGGCCGCTTCCAGCTGGTCGTGGAGCGGCTGCGCGAGCGGTACGGCTGGCGGTAGGCGGTAGGCGGTAGGCCCCGGCGGCCCGACGCGTCCCTTCCGGATCACGCCGACCCGGGGCCCGCCGTCGCCCGGCCCGTGGCCTTTCCCGGGCCTCCTCAGCCCGGGAAGGCCGCCTCGAAGGCCCGGCGCGGCCCCGGGTCGCGGTCCAGGATCCCGAAGGCCACCCGCTCGAAGACCCCGGCGAACCGGCCCGTCAGCAGGGCCCGGAACGCCTGCGCGACCTCGGCCGGGTCGTTCATGAAGACCCCGCACCCCCAGGCCCCGAGCACCAGGCGCGGGTACGCGTGCAGGGCGGCCACCTCCAGCACCCGCTCCGCCCGGCGGGCCAGCGCGGCCGGGATCTCGCTCGCCCGCTCGGGCTCCTGGCGCCGGATGGTGCCCGCGTTCGGCGCCGGGGAGGTGAGGAACCCCGCCCGGAAGGGCGCGTCCAGCAGTTCGCCCCGGTCGTCGCGGAAGACCGGGACCCCGGGCGAGTGAATCACCCGGTCGGTGTAGAAGGTGCTGCGCTCCGCGCGGTGGACCTCGTAGTACTCGCGCGCCTCGAGCAGGGTCTCGTACAGGGCCGACGCACGGCACAGGGCCTCCTCCTGCGCCTTGGCCCCGCGGACGTAACCGCCGCCCGGATTCCGGGCCGAGGCGAAGTTCAGGACCGCGACCGGGCCGTCGGCGGCGAGCCTGCGCGCGGCGACCGTACTGCTCTCGCCGGTCACCTCGAACGCGGTGGCCCGCGCGCCCGCCCCTTCCGGTTCGCCTGGAAGTACCGGATTCGGGCCATATATCCTGGTTCCTGCCTTGGCTTCCGCCACGGCGGCGGCGAGCGAGACCTCCCGCCCCGACCGCGACCGGTATCCCCCGGCCGTCACGATCTGTGCGTTTTCCACTGCGATGGCCCGCAATCTGCTGCTCATTCCCTGATCTTGGGGAACCGGAACCGCGGGTGGCAACGCAATTACTTGCATGATGCGGACCGCGTTTGCGAGATCTTGATGCGATCCGCACGATTCACGGCCCGACGGCGGCGGGTAGGCAACGGTGATGTCACGGTTCACGACAGGAGATGAGGATCCGGTCATGCCCCAGGAGTCACCCGCGGCACGCGCCCGCGAGCATCCCGCCGCGCACTCCCCGACGCGTTCTCCCGCGCCGTCCCCCGAGCGGTCCGCCGCGCGGTCCGCCACGCAACCCCCCGAACGGCGCTCCCCCGGGCGCCGGCCGGAGCACCGCCCGAGCCCGCTCGGCGAGACCGCCGCCGAGGATCTCGTACGCGGCATCTGTTTCAAGACGGGTCCGCCCCGGCTGCTCGGCGCCGAGCTGGAGTGGCTGCTGCTGGACGCCGAGGACGCGGGCCGTCCCCTGCCGCCCGCCCGGCTCACCGCCGCCCACGACGCGGCGGCCGCCCTGCCCCTGCGCTCCCGGTTCACCGTCGAGCCCGGGGGCCAGCTCGAACTCAGCTCGCCGCCCGCCACCTCCCTGATGGGGTGCGTCGGCGATCTGCGGGCCGATCTGACGGCCGTACGCACCGCGCTGCGCGCCCAGGGCGTCGTACTCGAAGGGCGCGGGCACGATCTGCGCCGACCGCTGCGGCGGCTGCTGGACAGCCCGCGCTACGACGCCATGGAGAGCTATTTCGACCGCACCGGACCGGCCGGGCGCGCCATGATGCGCGCGTCCGCCTCCGTGCAGGTCTGCGTCGACGCGGGCCACGAGGAACCGGGGCCGCTCGGTCACGGCAGGCGCTGGCGGCTCGCGCACCTGCTGGGGGCGGTGCTCGTGTCGGCCTTCGCGAACTCCCCCGCGCCCAGCGGCCCGTACGCGGGCTGGCGGTGCTCGCGCCAGGGCATCTGGAGCGATCTCGACACCGCGCGCGCCCTCGCCCCGCCGCTGGACGACGAACCGCGCGAGGCCTGGACCCGGCACGCGCTCGACAGCGCGGTGATGTGCGTGCGGTCCGGGGATCCGCACCGGCCGGCCGACGGCCCGGACGGCGCGGGCGGGGCCTGGGCGGTCCCCCGGGACCTGAGCTTCCGCGCCTGGCTGCGCGGCGCCGAACCCCGGCCGCCGACCGCCGCGGATCTCGACTACCACCTCACCACGCTGTTCCCGCCGATCAGGCCCCGCGGACACCTGGAGCTGCGGATGATCGACGCGCAGCCGGGTGAGGACGGCTGGCTGGTCCCGGTGGCCGTGGTGCACGCCCTGTTCGACGACCCGGAGGCCGCGGAGACGGCGTACCGCGTGGCCAAGGGTCTCGCCGACAGCTACGGGCCCGGTCCCGCCCCGCGCAATCCGCTCTGGCGCTCGGCCGCCCGGCACGGGCCGCGGGACCCGGAGCTGCGCGCGGCCGCCCGCGCCTGTTTCCGGGCCGCGGCCGAGGCGCTGCCGCGGCTGGGCGCGGACACCGCGGTGCGGGACGCCGTCGGCGCGTTCACCGAGCGGTTCGTGGCGCGCGGCCGATGTCCGGCCGACGAGGCCGAGGAAGCCTGGGGGTCGAGCGCCGCCTCGGCGCCGCCTGTTTCCGCCGCCGAGCGAGAGGGGCCGCGCCCGTGAGCGCCGAAGCCGACCCGACCCCCGCCCACCCCGGGGGCGCTCCCACGGCGCCTCCCGCCCCCGCTCCCCCGCCCGGGGACCTGCGCGAGCGGGCGGCGGCCGCGCTGACCGCCGCGCGGGCCCGCACCGCGGCGCTCACCGGCGCGGTGACCGAGGAGGACCTGACCGCGCAGCACTCGCCGCTGATGTCCCCGCTGGTGTGGGACCTCGCGCACATCGGCAACCAGGAGGAGCTCTGGCTGCTGCGCCGTGTCGGCGGCCGCGCTCCGCTGCGGCCCGAGATCGACCCGCTGTACGACGCGTTCGCGCATCCCCGCGCGGAGCGGCCCTCCCTGCCGCTGCTGGGGCCCGCCGAGGCGCGCGGCTACAGCGCGGAGGTGCGGGGGCGGGTCTTCGACCTGCTGGAGCGCACGCCGTTCGAGGGATCGGAGCTGCTCGACGACGGCTTCGCCTTCGGGATGATCGCGCAGCACGAACAGCAGCACGACGAGACGATGCTGATCACCCATCAACTGCGGACGGGCGCGCCGGTGCTCACCGCCCCGGATCCGGCGCCGCCGACCGGTCCCCCGCCGACGGCCGCCGAAGTCCTGGTTCCCGCGGGGCCGTTCACGATGGGGACCTCCGCCGAGCCGTGGTCCCTGGACAACGAGCGGCCCGCGCACACCCGGGACACCGGCCCCTTCTGGATCGACACGGTTCCCGTCACCAACGCCGACTTCCGCGTCTTCATGGAGGACGGCGGCTACGACGAACCCCGCTGGTGGGCGGCGGCGGGCTGGGAACAGATCCGCCGGCACGGGATCGAGGCCCCGCTGTTCTGGCGCCGGGAGGCGGGCCAGTGGCTGCGCCGCCGCTTCGGCGTCGTCGAGCCGGTGCCCGGGGACGAGCCGGTGCTGCACGTCAGCTGGTACGAGGCCGACGCGTACGCCCGCTGGGCCGGGCGGCGGCTGCCGACCGAGGCCGAGTGGGAGAAGGCGGCCCGCCACGACCCGGCGACCGGCCGCTCCACCCGCTATCCGTGGGGCGACGCCGATCCCACGCCCGCGCACGCCAACCTCGGCCAGCGCCATCTGCGCCCGGCCCCCGCGGGCAGCTACCCGGCCGGGGCCTCCGCGCTCGGGGTGCGCCAGCTGATCGGCGACGTGTGGGAGTGGACGGCGAGCGATTTCCTGCCCTATCCGGGCTTCCGGGCCTTCCCCTACCGCGAGTACTCGCAGGTGTTCTTCGGCCCGGAGCACAAGGTGCTGCGCGGCGGTTCGTTCGCGGTGGATCCGGTGGCCTGCCGGGGCACCTTCCGCAACTGGGACCTGCCCGTGCGCCGCCAGATCTTCGCCGGTTTCCGGACCGCGAGGGATGCCTGATGTGCCGTCATCTCGCGTATCTGGGACCGGTGGTCCCCCTCGGCAGGCTGCTGTCCGAGCCGGAACACTCCCTGGTGCGCCAGTCCTGGGAGCCGCGCCGCCAGCGGCACGGCACGGTCAACGCCGACGGTTTCGGTGTCGGCTGGTACGCGGAGGGGGATCCGATACCGGCCCGCTACCGGCGGGCGGGCCCGGTGTGGGGCGACGCCACCTTCGGCGATCTCGCCCGGGTCGTGCGCAGCGGGGCCGCGCTGGCCGCCGTCCGCGACGCGACCGCGGCGGGGGCGGACGGCGAGGCGGCCGCCGCCCCTTTCGCGGCCGGGCCCTGGCTGTTCAGCCACAACGGCGTGGTGCGGGACTGGCCCGACTCGGCCGCCGGCCCCGCCGCCTCGCTGCCGCCCCTGGAGCTGCTCCAGCTGGCCGCCCGCTCCGATTCGGCGCTGGTGTGGGCGCTCGTCCTGCGCGAGCTGCGGGCGGGGCGCGGCCTGGGCGAGGCCCTCGCCGGGCCGGTGTCCGAGCTGGCGGCGGCCGCGCCGGGGTCCCGGCTGAATCTGCTGCTCACCGACGGCCACGCGATCGCGGCGACGGCCTGGGGCGATTCGCTGTGGTACCTGGCGGACGCCCGGGCCGGGCGCACGGTCGTGGCGTCCGAGCCCCATGACGACGATCCCCGCTGGTGCGAGGTCCCCGACCGGACCCTGCTGACCGCCTCCCGTACGCATGTCGACCTGAGCCCGCTCAAGGAGATCCCGCTCGGGGAGATCGCGCCGAACGCGAACAAGGAGAACCAGTACAGTGAGTGAATTCCCCACGGGTGACTTCCGGTTGACCCGGACCCTGGACGACGACGCGGCGGACGCGGCGCTGCGCGCCGATGTGCGCGAAGGCCTGACCGGGTCCCCCAAGTCGCTGCCGCCGAAATGGTTCTACGACAGCCGCGGCAGTGAACTGTTCGAAGAGATCACCCGGTTGCCCGAGTACTACCCGACGCGCGCGGAGCGGGAGATCCTGCAGGAGCGGGCGGGGGAGATCGCGGCGGTCAGCGGCGCCCGCACGCTGGTCGAGCTGGGTTCCGGCTCCTCGGAGAAGACCCGGCACCTGATCGAGGCGCTGCCCGCGCTGGACACGTACGTCCCCGTGGACGTGAGCGAGAGCGCGCTGCGGGGCGCGGCCGAGGTCCTGCTGGCGGACCGGCCGGGGCTGCGCGTGCACGCGCTGGTCGCGGACTTCACCCGGCCGCTGGCGCTGCCGCCCTCGCCGGGGCCCCGGCTGGTGGTGTTCCTGGGCGGGACGGTCGGGAACCTGCTGCCCCCGGAGCGGGCCGCCTTCCTGAGGTCCGTACGGGCGATGCTCTCGCCCGGGGACGCGCTGCTGATGGGGACCGACCTGGTGAAGGACGAGGCGGTGCTGGTCGCGGCGTACGACGACGCGCAGGGGGTGACGGCCGAGTTCAACCGGAACGTACTGGCCGTGATCGACCGGGAGCTGGGCGCGGACTTCCACACCGCCGACTTCGCGCACGTGGCGGTGTGGAACCGGGAGCACGAGTGGATGGAGATGCGGCTCCGGGCCCGGGTGGATGCCCTGGTCAAGATCCGCGCGCTGGATCTGGTGGTGCCGTTCACGGCGGGCGAGGAGATCCTGACCGAGATCTCCGCGAAGTTCCGTCAGGAGGGTGTGCGCGGCGAACTGGCGTCCGCAGGGCTTGAGTTGAGTCAGTGGTGGACGGACCGGGAAGGGCGCTTCGCGCTGTCCCTGTCCATCGCCGCGGCCACGGCGGAGGAGGAGGTGCGGGACTCCGGCGAGGTACGGGGCGCCGGAACGCCGGGCAGGGCGAACAGGGAGGCGCAGGCGTCGGCGACGGCCGACTGAGCCGCCGCGGCGAGGTCCCGCCGGTCCGCGTGACGGCCCGGCGGGATCCGCGGCAGCAGGGTGATCTCGGCCCGCACTCCGCGGGCCCGGGCGATCCGCCACAGCGAGGCGGTCAGCGGATCGTCCCCGACGAAGGCGGGCGCCCCCGCGAGCCGTCCGTCGTCCAGCCGGTAGGCGATGTGCACGGGCTGTACGGGGACCCGCGCGTCCAGGGCCGCCTGGAAGGCCGCGCGGCGGAACGGCCCCCGGCCGCGCCCGCACCAGGTGCTGCCCTCGGGGAACACGGTCACCCGGTCCCCCGACAGCAGCGCGGCGGTGAGCGCCCCCACGGTGGCGGGCAGGGCCCTGATCCGCTCGCGCTCGATGAACAGGGTGCCCGCCCCGGTGGCGAGCCGCCCCAGGACCGGCCAGTCGCGGATCTCGCTCTTGGCCAGCATCCGGGAGGGCAGCGCGGCCGCGACGAGCGGGATGTCGAGCCAGGAGATGTGGTTGGGGACGACGAGCCGGCCGCCGTCCGGGCCGGGGCTGCCGTGGACGGTGATCCGGATGCCGAAGGACCGGACGAACCCGGCCGCCCAGGCCCGTACCAGCGCGCCGCGGAACCCGGCGGGCAGCAGCCGCAGGGCGGGGGCGGCCACGATGCCGAGGAGCAGCACCGACGCCGCGGTGAGCAGGCGCAGCGCCGCGCGCACGGCGCCCGCCGCCGGGCCGCGGTGCGCGGCGCAGGCTTCGGGCGTGCAGGGCGCGGTGGGCAGCCAGGTGCTCATGCGCCGGGGGCGAGCGAGAGGAAGTGCCGGAGGTAGCGCGGGTTGGTGCGGCGCAGCGAGAGCAGGACGTAGAGGTCGGCGACGCCGAACTCGGCGTCGAGCGCGGGCTCGCCGCACACCCAGGCCCCCAGCCGCAGGTAGCCGCGCAGCAGCGGCGGCAGCTCGACGCGGTCGGGGAAGGTGATGCCGTCGGGGCTCCAGGGGCGGTGCGGGGTGACCCGGTACTCCTCCGGCGCGAGGCTGCGGGTGAGGACGTTCTCCCGGGTGGCGGCGGCGAGCACCCCGCCGTCGGCGAGCGGGACGGAGCAGCAGCCGGCCAGCCAGTTGTGCCCGGAGCGGTCCATGTAGCGGGCCAGACCGGCCCAGATCAGGGCGATGACGGCGCCGTTGCGGTGGGCGGGGTGGACGCAGGAGCGGCCGACCTCGACGAGGTCGGGCCGGATGGGCGCGAGCGCGGAGAGGTCGAACTCGCCCTCGGAGTAGAGCCGCCCGGCGATCGCGGCGCGCTCCGGGGGCAGCAGCCGGTAGGTGCCGACGACCTCTTCGGTCTGCTCCTCGACGACGAGGAGGTGGTCGCAGTAGGCGTCGAAGGAGTCGGCGTCGAGTCCCGGCTCGGGGCCGTCGAGGCGGGCGCCGAGTTCGCCCGCGAAGACCTGGTGGCGCAGCCGCTGGGCGGCGCGGACCTCGTCCTCGTCGCGGGCCAGGCGGACGGCGTAGCGGGGCGCCGGGAGGGCGGGGGCGGCGGGGACGGCCCGCAGGGGCGCGGTGCGCGGGGCCGCGGGGAGGGAGGTGGTGACGTCGACGGGGGAAAGGGGGGCGATGGTCATGACGGCTCCTGATCCGGAAGCGGGAGCCAGGCCGGCGGCGTATCGGCCTGACTCCTTTACTTCTTCCGTGACCGGCTGGATTCGACATGACCGCGCAGCGGCACCTGGATGTGCGAACGCTGAACTCAGCGGTGGGGCGGCGGGGCGGGCGGGGCCCCGGCCGGTTCAGCGGTCCGAGCTGAGGACCTTGCTGATGGCCTCGGAGGCCGTCCTGGCGGCTTCCTTGGGGTCCTGGCCCGTCAGGACGGCCGTCATGAACGGCTTGATGGGGTTCTTGGCCTCGACCTCGGCCCAGCGCGCGGACTTCGGGGTGGCGCGGCCCTGGGCGGCTCCGGGGGCCATCGCAGTGGCGCCGTCATTGCCCTCGACGACATGGGCGAGCGTGGTCTTGTTCGGTACGTAGCTCATCTCGCGGGCCAGTTCGGTCTGCCACCGCTCGCTGACCAGGGCCGTGATCACGTCCACGGCGGCGGCCCGGTCGGCGGTGCGGTTCGGGATGATCAGGTCGGAGCCGCCGGTGAAGACGGCGCCGGGCTTCTCGCTGGTCTTCCCGGGTATGGAGAAGAAGCCGAGCTTGCCCTTGAGGGCGGGGTTCAGCTCCTCGATCC
This sequence comes from Streptomyces sp. NPDC002138, assembly GCF_040296485.1. NCBI lineage: Bacteria > Bacillati > Actinomycetota > Actinomycetes > Kitasatosporales > Streptomycetaceae > Streptomyces > Streptomyces sp. NPDC002138. The sequence goes on from NZ_JBEOXE010000040.1 coordinate 49,936, forward strand.
GCGCGGCCTGGCCGGGCGGGCCGATGATCTGGGCGATCTGGCCGCGCGCGAAGACGTCGGCCTGGGAGGGCGTCTCCTCATCGGCGCCCTTGGGGCCGTCGCCGAGCGCCTGGAGCTGCTTGTAGAACTCCATGCCGGCCAGCGCCTCGCCGGTGTCGAGGGTGCCGATCCACTGGCCGCCGGTCTCCAGGGCGAGGTCGCCGCCCTCGTCCCAGATGAACCCGGACAGGACGTACCAGTTCTGGCCGGGCAGGTAGATGCCTTGCTGAGCGCCCTTGTCGAGGCGCTGGGTGGCGGCGATCCAGTCCGCGCGGTTCTTCGGCGGCGTCTTGATCCCGGCGCTCGCGAACATGTCCTTGTTGTAGATCACCACCCGGTTGGCCGCGTACCAGGGGACGCCGTACTGGGCGCCGTTCACGCTGCCGGGATCGGCGAGGCCCTTGAGCCAGTCCTTGCTGCCCCATTCGCGCAGGCCCTCGAGGGTGAGTTCGGACAGGCCGCCGGTCTCGATGTACTGCGAGACCTGGGTGTTGCCGACCTCGATGACGTCGGCCTTGTCCTTGCCCTTGCCCTCCAGGACGGCGTTGACCTTGTCGCCGATGCCCGTCCATTCCTGGATCTTGACGTCCAGGTCGATCCCGGGGTGGTCCTTCTCGTAGGAGTCGGTGAACTTCTGGATGAAGCCGTCGGACGCGCTGCCCTTCATGAGCCACAGCGTGACCTTCCGGGGCCCGCCGTCCGAGCCGCCCAGCACACTGCAGCCGGTCAGAGCGGTCGCGGCCACGACGGCCGTGCACACGGCGAGGAAGCGCATTTTCACGAAGGTCACCTTCTGGGGGGTCGATCTCAGATGGCTTGAAATTGGCATGGACCAATGGGCGGGTCAAGGGGCACGGGCTCCGGATTCTCTGCGCAAACGCGACGAACCGGTACGTCTCCTCCACCTGGTACACACACGGAGTTCACAGAAACGCCGCACGGGGTACCCGCGGGCCCCGCGGGCCGCCCCGCCTCGCGGACCCGGACGTCCTGGGGCACCGTGGAACGAGGCACCAGCCCCCACCCTCGGGAGAGCCATATGTCCAACCACACCTACCGCGTGACCGAGATCGTCGGCACCTCCACCGAGAGCATCGACCAGGCCATCCGCAACGGCATCGCCCGCGCGGGCCAGACCGTGCGGAACCTGGACTGGTTCGAGGTCTCCCAGGTACGCGGCCACATCGAGAACAACGAGGTCGCGCACTTCCAGGTCGGACTCAAGGTCGGCTTCCGCCTCGACGGCGAGGACTGAGCCCCGGGCGGCTCAGGTGCGCCCTTCGCCCTCCTGAGCCTCCCGCAGCTCCGGCGCGTCCGCCGCCCAGTCGGCCCGTACGACACGGAACCCCGCGGCGCGCACCGCCTGGCACACCAGCTCGTCGTCGTCCACGAGCATCCGCACCTCCCGGCCCCGGGCGATCCGGCGGAGCACCTCCAGCTTGGTCGTCCGGGCCGGGCGCCGGTCCTGATCCCCGCGCATCCACAGCCGTCCCTCGGGCAGCCCGTGCCGGGCCAGCCAGTCCAGGGTGTCCGCCCGGCAGCGCTCCGGCCGGCCGGTCAGGTAGGCCACCTCGCAGTCGGCGGCGCTCCCGACCGCCAGCGCCACGCCCCGCGCGAGCGGCGGATCGTCCTGGGCCGCGCCGAAGAAGCCGTCCCAGTCCCGGGGCCGCCGCTCCAGGAAGCGCTGCCGGTGCGCGGTGTCGGAGAGGGTCCCGTCGATGTCGAAGACGGCCAGGGGGCGGCCGTTGGCGTGTTCACTCATGCGGGTCAGCCTAGGGGCGCCCGCCGACAGCGACGAAGGAAGCCTTCGCTTCAGCGAATTCTCGCCTCACCGTACGTTGCATACGCACGGGCGATTCGACCGCTGCGCAATGCCACGGGCGTGCCGTCGATATTCGATCTTCACACCTGCGGGTGAATCGCCGACGTATTTCCAGGCCCCCCGCGGCACCCGAAGCTCCGCTGGGCAAGGCCCCTTTCGCCGCCCGCGGGACCCGGGCCAGGACCTATGCGCCGCATTGACATCGGCAGGCCGATCATAGGGGGATTCGATTTCCCACGAGGGCCCCGCATTCACGATCTGCCGGGACGTCACTTCTGTTGAGGAGGGGGTAGATTCGCCTTCCGCTCCACCAGAGCAGGACGGCCCCGAGCGCGCCAACGCCCAGGGCCGTCCGTCAAGCGAAGGGAAACGAATCACCTTGCTCAACCCGCTACGCCGGGGGGTCCTCGCATGGAGCCCGGTGCACCGTAAGCGCAGTATCCCGCAGCCGTCCGGCGGACAAACCCTCCTGCGCATCATCCTGGCCGTCAGTCTCGTCCTCCTCTGCCTGCTCATCGCCGTACTCCTGTACCGGGAGGGCGGTTCCGCGGCCCTCGACGTCCTGGGGTTCGCGCTGACCCTGGCGGGGCTCCTGTTCACGATCGGCCTGTGGGCCGCGCGGGAACGCCGCGTCCGCCGTGTCCGCCGACTGCGCCGGGAGCGCGCCCGGCACCGGCCGCTCTGACGGCCGCCGCTCCGGCGGTCCCACCGGACCGCCGGACGCGCCCCGCGCGCCGACTGCTTCCACGCCTCCGTTTCCACGCCTTTCCACACCTTCAGGTGACGGCGCGGACCCCGCATCCTCTCTAACATGGTCGGTGGGGACCGGCACCGCTCCTGGCCGGGGTTGAGGGGGACGGATGCACCACGGTGTGCGCACGCCGAGCGTCGCGCGGATCTACGACCGGTTGCTCGGTGGGGTCGACAACCATCCGGTGGATCAGAAGGTCTGTGACGACCTGCTCGGCATCGCCCCCGGCTCCCGCGCCCTCGCCCTCACCAGCCGGGCCTTCCTGCGCCGCGCGGTCCGGGTCCTGGCCCGCGACTACGGCGTCCGCCAGTTCCTGGAGCACGGCTGCGGCCTGCCCGCCCGGGACAACGTGCACGAGGTGGCGCAGTCCGTCGCCCCCGAGGCGCGCGTGGTCTACATCGACAACGACCCGCTGGTCCTCGCGCACGCCCGGGCCCGGCTGGTGGAGAACCCGTGGACCGCGGTGGTCCCGGCCGACATCCGGGAAACCGACGCCATCTTCGACCACCCGGAGGTCCGTGGGCTCGTCCGCTCCGACGAGCCCACGGCCGCCCTGTTCGTGGCCGTCTCCCAGTGCCTGCCCGACGAGGACGTCCTCCCGATGCTCGAGCGGGTCAAGGAGCGGCTGGCGCCCGGGAGTTTCCTCGTGCTGTGCCAGTACACGAGCCCCTGCCCCGACCTCCGGGACCAGGTGACCACGCTGATCAGAGGGGCCACGCACGGACGATGGGGCCGGGTGCGCGAGGAGCACGAGGTCCGCGGCTTCCTGCACGGGCTGGAGATCGTCGAACCGGGCCTCGGGGACGTCGCCGACTGGCGCCCCGAGTCCGGCCGGACACCGCTGCCGCGCGCCCGCGACCTGATCGCGTGGGGCGGCGTGGGACGGATGGGGTGAGTCAGCCTCCGGCCGGAGCCGCCCCCACCGCGTCCGGCTCCCCGGCCCTGCGCGCGTAGTCCCGGATCCGCTCGTCCAGGAAGTCGACGCTCTCCCGCCACGGCAGGGCGCGCTCCATCAGGTGGTCCATGACCTCGCGGTAGCGCCTGACCCGAGCCGGGGCCGTGACGTAGTCCGCGCTCTCCAGGGCTTCGACGTACACCAGCTCGGCCGGGCCGCCGTCCACGAACTGCAGGTGGGTGACCGGGAATCCGGGTGCCGTGCCGACCTGGTCGTGCTCGAAGCGCAGGATCCGGATGTGGGCGTCGGTGGAACCGTCGGAGGCGAAGTTCCTCAGGTGCCGGATCTGCTCGCACATCACCCGGGGTCCGCCGACGGGCCGGTACAGGACGCTCTCGTCCAGGATCATGATGATCTCGGGGCGGTGCGGGCGGCGCAGCAGCCGCTGGCGTTCCTCGCGCACGCGGACGTGCCGGCTGATCTCCACCGGGTCCGCCGCCGTGGCCGCGCCCACCAGGACGGCGGCGTACTCCTTGGTCTGCAACAGGCCGGGGACCACGTGGGTCTCGTACGCGCAGATCCGTTTCGCCTGCGCTTCCAGGGAGATGAGCCTGCGCAGGAAGTCGGGGGTCAGGTCCTCGTACTTGCGCGCGCGGCCCTCCAGCCGTACCTGGCCGAGGAGTTCGTGGATCTCGTCGTACTCGGACGCGGGCAGCCCGTAGTGGCGCACCAGGTCCCAGACGTCGTTGGTCTTGGCCGGGCTCTCGCCCCGCTCCAGTCTGCTGAGCTTCGAGGCGGATCCGCGGATGAGGGCCGCCGCGTCCACGAGGGACATCTTCTGGTCCTCCCGCAGCCTCCGCAGCCGCTCACCCAGCAACCGTGACGCGGGGCCGCGTTCGGCCGGGGCGGCGGTGGGATGCGGGCCGGGGGGCGCCGGGGCGGCGGCCCCGCGCGGTGGTCGCGGACGACCGGACATGCGAGCTCCTTGCTGACTGAAAAGCGCCATCAGCGGCCCAGTCTGGTTCTCGCATGCCCGTTTCATCAAGCGTTGGCCATGAATTGACCCTAGGCACCCGCTCCGTGCAGGTGATCGAATTCCCCGGCACCCGCGCCCGCCACGAACGCGGTCATCTCGTCCCGGGTGAAGACCAGGGCCGGACCGCCCGGGAACCTCGAATTGCGCACCGCGAACTCACCTCCGGGCAGCGCCGCCACCTCCACGCAGTTCCCGATTCCGCTGCTCGCGCTGCTCTTCACCCAGCGCACCGATGTGATGCCGTCCGCCGCCATACCGTTCTCGAACCCCACGGGCCACCTCTTCCCGAATCCCATATCCGACACTCCCTCCATCCCATATGCAATTGCATGCGGGTGGATTCAGGGACGAGCGTAGCCACAGACCCCGGCGAAGTAAGTCCCCCTAACGGGTGCCCCGGCGCCGGGCGCGCTGACCGCGACGCCGTAAAATGTGATGAATGCGCCAGCCGACCGATCCCCCCGCCCGTGATTCCCTCGTCCGCGTACGGGGCGCCCGGGAACACAATCTGCGCGGGGTCGACGTCGACATCCCCCGTGACGCCCTGACCGTGTTCACCGGGGTGTCCGGATCCGGCAAGAGCTCCCTCGCCTTCGGCACCCTGTACGCCGAGGCGCAGCGCCGGTACTTCGAGTCCGTGGCGCCGTACGCCCGCCGGCTCATCCACCAGATCGGCGCCCCCAAGGTGGACTCGGTGACCGGGCTGCCGCCCGCCGTCTCCCTGGAACAGCGGCGCTCCACACCCGGTTCCCGCTCCTCCGTCGGGACGGTGACACTGCTCTCCAACTCCCTGCGGATGCTGTTCTCGCGGGCGGGCACCTACCCGCCGGGCGCGCCGCCGCTCGACTCCGACGCCTTCTCCCCCAACACGGCCGCCGGGGCCTGCCCCTCCTGCCAGGGGCTCGGGCGCGTCCACCGCACCAGCGAGGAACTCCTGGTGCCCGAGCCCTCCTTGTCGATCCGTCAGGGCGCGATCGCCGCCTGGCCGGGCGCCTGGCAGGGGAAGAACCTGCGGGACATCCTGGAGGCGCTGGGCCACGACGTGGACCGTCCGTGGCGGGACCTGCCGGCGAAGGACCGCGAGTGGATCCTGTTCACCGAGGAGCAGCCGGTGGTCACCGTGCACCCGGTGCGGGACGCGGACCGGATCCAACGCCCCTACCAGGGCACCTACATGAGCGCCCGGCACTATGTGCTCAAGACCTTCGGCACCACGAAGAGCGCCACGCTGCGCACCCGGGCCGAGAGGTTCCTCACCGATGGGCCGTGCCCGGTCTGCGCGGGCGCCAGGCTGCGCCCGGAGGCGCTCGCGGTGACCTTCGCGGGCCGCACGATCGCGGAGCTGGCGGCGCTGGCGCTGACCGACCTGGACGCCGTACTGGCCTCCGCGCCCCCGGCCGGCGAGGCGGCCCGGGTGCTGGCCGCGGATCTGCGGGCGCGGATCGGACCGGTCGCCGAGCTGGGCCTGGGGTACCTGAGCCTGGACCGGACGGCGCCGACGCTGTCGGCGGGCGAGCTGCAGCGGCTGCGGCTGGCGACGCAGCTGCGGTCCGGGCTGTTCGGGGTGGTGTACGTCCTGGACGAGCCGTCGGCGGGGCTGCACCCGGCCGACACCGAGGCGCTGCTCGGCGTACTGGACCGGCTCAAGGAGACCGGGAACACCGTCTTCGTCGTCGAGCACCACCTGGACGTGGTGCGCCACGCGGACTGGCTGGTGGACGTCGGGCCGCTGGCTGGGGAGCACGGTGGGCGGGTGCTGTACAGCGGACCGCCGGAGGCGCTTGCGGGCGTACCGGATTCGGCCACCGCGCGCTTCCTCGCCGCTCCGGCCGAGGCGGCCGGGCGGGCGGCGGAGCGGGTGCCCCGGGCGGCGGCCGGCGAGGTGCGGCTGTCCGGGGTCACCCGGCACAACCTGCGGGAGGTGTCGGCGGCGTTCCCGCTGGGAGTGTTCACGGCGGTCACCGGGGTCTCCGGCTCGGGCAAGTCCACCCTGGTCGGCCAGGTGCTGGCGCAGACGGTGCGGGAGCGGATCGCGGCGGCGCTCCCGGACTTCCCGGTCCGGCGGCTGGTGGAGGTGGACCAGAAGCCGATCGGCCGGACCCCGCGGTCCAACCTGGCCACGTATACGGGCCTGTTCGACGCGGTCCGCGCGCTGTTCACGGCCACTGCGCAGGCGCGGGCGCGCGGCTGGAAGGCGGGCCGGTTCTCCTTCAACGTGGCGGGCGGGCGCTGCGAGACCTGCCAGGGCGAGGGCTTCGTCTCGGTGGAGCTGCTCTTCCTGCCCCGTACGTACGCCCCGTGTCCGGGCTGCGGGGGTGCCCGGTACAACGACGAGACCCTGGAGGTGCGGCACGCGGGCCTGAACATCGCCGAGGTGCTGGGGCTGACCGTGGAGGCGGCGGCGGCCTTCTTCGCGGAGGTCCCGGCGGCGGACCGGGCCCTGCGCGCCCTGGCCGACATCGGTCTGGGCTACCTGCGGCTCGGGCAGCCCGCGACGGAGCTCTCGGGGGGCGAGGCGCAGCGGATCAAGCTGGCGACCGAGCTGCAGCGGGTGCGCCGGGACCACACGCTGTACCTGCTGGACGAGCCGACGACCGGATTGCATCCGGCCGATGTGGAGGTGCTGATGGACCGGCTGCACGGTCTGGTGGACGCCGGGCATTCGGTGGTGGTCGTGGAGCACGACATGGCGGTGGTGGCGGGCGCGGACTGGGTGATCGACCTGGGTCCGGGCGGCGGCGCGGACGGGGGCCGGGTGGTGGCCGCCGGTCCCCCGGGCCGGGTGGCGCGGGCCGGGGAGGGGCGTACGGCGGCCTACCTGGCGCGGGCTATGCGTCTCCGGTGAGCAGGTGCTGGGGCAGTTCGCGGAAGGTCCACTCGCCCTCGCGGCGGCGAAAGAGCCAGACGAGGTCGTAGCGGTCGGGCCAGCCCGCGGGGACCCCGACCAGCCGGTCGGCGCCCAGGGCGCTGACCAGGCGCGGGATGCCGGTGTGTTCCCAGCAGACGAGGACGGGCATCGGCGCGGCGAGCGCGGCGCGGGCCAGGTCCGCTTCCCGGCCGACGGCGAGGTCGGCCCGGACGGGGGTACGCAGTACGTCGGCCAGCGGAGCGACGGTCTGGCGGGAGCGGGCGGCTCCGGCCGCCCCGCCCGCGAAGATCACCGTGGGCCGGGGCAGCAGGGCGCCCGGGGTGGGCGGGAAGAGCGTGGGCAGGGCCTCGGCGCGGCGGCGGCCGCGCAGGGCGAGGGACCCGGCGTCGTCATTGCCCTCGTCGTCCTCGCCGGTGTCTCCGGCGTACGGCTTCTCCGCGTGCCGGATCACCATGATCAGGGCGTCCTTGGGGGGCGGCTGCGGCCCGGGTGCCGGGGCGACCGGGCGCTCGTCGGCGGCGCAGCCGACCAGGGCCAGCGAGGCGATCGGGGTCAGTGCGGCGAGCACGGTCCGGCGCCGCGGTCCGTTTCGGGCGGGTACGGGTGCTTCTGCCATGTCGGACACTGTCACCCATGACCCGACACGGTCCACGCCACGGCACGGGGTTCGGCGCCGCGGTCAGCCGATCGGCGCAGGCTCGGCGGCCCGGTCCGCGGGGGCACAGGGCGCGGCCGCGGATTTCTCGTACGGGGAGACGACCGGGAAGTACGCCTCCAGGAACGCGGTGACCGCCCGGTGCTGTTCCTCGGGCGACAGCTCCGTACCGCAGTCGTCGGCGAGGCAGAAGGCGTCGGTGCGGCGGTCGTGGACCAGCTCCGGCAGTCGTTCGATCTCCTCCGGGCGGTCCGTGGAGACGTAGGCGAGGGTCAGCTCCCCTTCGACGGCGCGGCCCTCGGCGAGCGCGAGGTGCGCGGCCAGGGTGATCGGGGCGAGGTCGGTGGCGCTGCGGAAGGCGGAGCGGCTGGTGGCGGCCAGGCGTCCGGGGAGCCGCGCCTCGGCCTCCGCGAAGAGGGAGCGGGTCATCGGGTACGGGGCGTGGGCCAGGATGCGCGGGTAGGTGCGGCGGGCGACCTCCTCGATGGCGCGGCGGGTGGCCCGCTGCGAGGCGGTGAAGACGTCGTCGTGGGTCTCCGGCGAGCTGGGCGGGACGGCCCTGGTGTCGTGGAAGACCTTGGGCAGTCCGGACGGCAGGAAGTAGTTCTGCGGCTGCTGGGGGCGGCCGAGGAAGATGTCGTCGTTGAAGTAGAGGAAGTGCTCGGCGAGGCCGGGGACGCGGTGCAGCTGCGTCTCGATGGCGTGGGAGTTGAAGACCGGCAGGGCGCCGGGGTCGGCGAACAGCTCCCGGTGCGAGACGACGGTGATCTGCGGGTGGTCGGCGGCGAGCCAGGCCGGCGCCTGATCGTCGGTGACGAGGAAGATCCGCCGGATCCACGGGGCGTGCGCGGCGATGGAGCGCAGGCAGTAGCGCAGCTCCCCGCGGTCGCGGTAGCGGTGGTCCGCGTGGTCGACGGCGGGGACGCCGGCCGCCGCGGCGGCGCCGTGTCCGGCCCGGGCGGTGTCCTCGGCGTACGCGGCCCGGGCCCGGTCGCGGCGGCGGCGCCAGGCGGGGTCGGCAGCGTCCACCCAGGTGATCACGGCGTCGATCGGGAAGTCGATGTCGTCGGGGAAACGCCGGGCGAGGGCGTCGACGACCGGGTAGTCGCGGTCGCCGACGCGGCGCGTCGAGGTCGCGGCGAGCGAGGGCACCCACCAGCCGAACGGGGTTTCCCGGATGGAGGCGACCCCGCCGGAGCCGGACTCCGGCGGGTCCCAGAACTCCAGGTCGCAGCCGTGGTCGGCGCCGAGGTAGAGGGTGCGCCCGGAGGTCACGACGGGCTGGTGCAGCCGGATGCCCTTGACCTTGTGGTGCGGGTCCTCCTCGCCGGGGGCCGCGCCGGGGCGCCGCTCGGCCTCCTTGGCGGCGACGGCCTCGGGGAGGGCCTCGGCGAGGGTGACGGCGAGGGTCCCGCCGTCACCGAGCAGCTCGGCGTAGACGGGCCGGCCGGTGAACGCCTCCGCGCACGCGGCGAGGGCGGTGGCGCGGGCGCCGGGAGCGATGGCGAGGCGGGGCAGCAGCCCGCCGTCGGGGACCAGTCCGTAACCGATCCCGGCGGCTTCGAGTGCTTCGGCCGTGGCCCGCAGGTTCACGGCGCGCAGGTCGGCGGGCATCAGGTCGTCCCGTACGAGCGCCAGTCGGCCGCGGTAGCGGACGGCGCCCTCGCTCTCGGCGAGGACGGCCAGCAGCTCGTCCTCGCGGTCGGGAGGGCACGGGGCCGCCGGACCGGCCGCCGTCGCGTCCGCGGCGTCGAGCCGTTCGCGGTGCCCGCGCCCCGGCTGCCGAGGGACGCGCGCGGACGGGCGGAGCGCACGGGCGAGCCGGTGCAGGCCGGTCCAGCACAGGCGCCGGCGGAAGCCGCTCGTGCCGCTCATGGGTCACACCTCGGGGTTCGCGGTCGTCGTTACCCTCGGCCGTGAACGGCAGTTCCGCCCAGGACAACATCACCCTAAGCCGCAATGGCTGAATGTTGAACAGGACCTTGTTCCTTTGGTGTTCCCTACAAATCGGCGCAGGTCACAGGCCCCGCACAGGAATCCCGCACGCCCTGCGTCGACAAACCGGGCTTTCCCGGGAGGACCCGCGGAAAAGCCCGGCGTCACAGGGCCGGCGGCTCAGCGACCGCCCTTGCGGACGGCCCGCAGCCACTCCTTGTTCATCGCGGTGATCGAGGGGAGCGGGATGCCCTTGGGGCAGGCGGTGGCGCATTCGCCGGTCAGGGTGCAGCCGCCGAATCCCTCGCCGTCCATCCGGGCCACCATGTCCAGAACCCGGGTCTCCCGCTCCGGGGAGCCCTGCGGGAGCACGTTCAAGTGATTGATCTTGGCTGCGGTGAAGAGCATCGCCGAGCCGTTGGGACAGGCGGCCACGCACGCGCCGCAGCCGATGCACTCCGCGTTCTCGAAGGCGTGGTCGGCGACGGGCTTGGGCACGGCGGTGGCGTGCGCCTCGGGGGCCGCTCCGGTCGGTGCGGTGATGTAACCGCCCGCCTGGATGATCCGGTCGAAGGCACTGCGGTCCACGACCAGGTCGCGGACCACCGGGAAGGCCGCGGCGCGCCAGGGCTCGACGTCGACGGTGTCGCCGTCGGCGAAGGAGCGCATGTGGAGCTGGCAGGTCGTGGTGCGTTCCGGTCCGTGCGCGTCGCCGTTGATGACGAGGCTGCACGCGCCGCAGATGCCCTCGCGGCAGTCGTGGTCGAAGGCGACCGGGTCCTCTCCGCGCAGGATCAGGTCCTCGTTGAGGGTGTCGAGCATCTCGAGGAAGGACATGTCCTCGGAGATGCCGTCGACCTCGTAGGTCGCCATGGCGCCGGGGGCGTCGGCGTGCTGCTGGCGCCAGACGCGCAGGGTGAGCTTCATGCGTAGCTCCGCTGGGTGGGGTGGACGTACTCGAAGACGAGGTCTTCCTTGTGCAGGACGGGGGCGGCGCCGGTCGCGGTGAACTGCCAGGCCGCGGCGTACGAGAACTCCTCGTCCCGCCGCTCGGCCTCGCCGTCCGGGGTCTGGGACTCGACCCGGAAGTGACCGCCGCAGGACTCGGCGCGGTGGAGCGCGTCGAGGCACATCAGCTCGGCCAGTTCCAGGTAGTCGACGACCCGGTTGGCCTTCTCCAGGGTCTGGTTGAACTCCTCGCCGCTGCCCGGGACCTTGATCCGCCGCCAGAATTCCTCGCGGATCTCCGGGAGGCGGACGAGCGCCTTGCGCAGGCCCTCCTCGGTGCGGGCCATGCCGCAGTACTCCCACATCAGCTCACCGATCTCCCGGTGGAAGGAGTCGGGAGTGCGGTCGCCGTCGACCGCGATGAGCCGCTCGATGCGGGCCCTGGTCTCGCGTACGGCGGACACGGCCGCGGGGTGGGTCTCGTCGAGGGCCTCGGTGCGCGGATGGCGGGCGAGGTAGTCGTTGATGGTGGACGGCAGGACGAAATAGCCGTCGGCGAGGCCCTGCATCAGGGCCGAGGCCCCGAGCCGGTTGGCGCCGTGGTCGGAGAAGTTGGCCTCGCCGATCGCGAAGAGGCCGGGGACGGTGGTCGCCAGGTCGTAGTCGACCCACAGGCCGCCCATCGTGTAGTGGACGGCGGGGTAGATCCGCATGGGGACCTCGTACGGGTTCTCCGCGGTGATCCGCTCGTACATCTCGAAGAGGTTGCCGTACTTCTCGGCGACCTTGTCCTTGCCCATCCGGCGGATGGCGTCGGCGAAGTCGAGGTAGACGCCCTGGCCGCCCGGGCCCACGCCGCGGCCCTCGTCGCAGACGTTCTTGGCGGCGCGGGAGGCGATGTCGCGCGGCACGAGGTTGCCGAAGGACGGGTAGATCCGCTCCAGGTAGTAGTCGCGCTCGTCCTCGGGGATCCGCGCGGCGGGGCGGGTGTCGCCGTGGGCCTTGGGGACCCAGATCCGGCCGTCGTTGCGCAGCGACTCGCTCATCAGGGTCAGCTTGGACTGGTGGTCGCCGGTGCGCGGGATGCAGGTGGGGTGGATCTGGGTGAAGCAGGGGTTGGCGAAGTAGGCGCCGCGGCGGTGGGCCCGCCAGATGGCGGTCGCGTTGGAGTTCATGGCGTTGGTGGAGAGGTAGAAGACGTTGCCGTAGCCGCCGGTGGCGAGGACGACGGCGTCGGCGAAGTGGGTCGAGATCCGGCCCGTGACCAGATCGCGGGCCACGATTCCGCGCGCCTTGCCGTCGACCACGACGAGGTCGAGCATCTCGGTGCGCGCGTGCATCTCGACGTTTCCGGCGGCGATCTGCCGGGAGAGGGCCTGGTAGGCGCCGAGCAGCAGCTGCTGACCGGTCTGGCCGCGGGCGTAGAAGGTCCGGGAGACCTGGACCCCGCCGAAGGAGCGGGTGTCGAGGAGGCCGCCGTACTCGCGGGCGAAGGGGACGCCCTGGGCCACGCACTGGTCGATGATCTCCACGGAGATCTGGGCGAGGCGGTGCACGTTGGACTCGCGGGCGCGGAAGTCGCCGCCCTTGACGGTGTCGTAGAAGAGCCGGTGCACCGAGTCGCCGTCGTTGCGGTAGTTCTTGGCGGCGTTGATCCCGCCCTGCGCGGCGATGGAGTGGGCCCGGCGCGGGGAGTCGGAGAAGCAGAACTGGACGACGTGGTAGCCCTGTTCGGCGAGGGTGGCGCCGGCGGCGCCGCCCGCGAGGCCGGTCCCGACGACGATCACGGTGTGCTTGCGGCGGTTGGCCGGGTTGACCAGCTTGGCCTCGAAGCGGCGGCGGTCCCAGCGGTCGGCGACGGGGCCTGCGGGGGCTTTGGCGTCGGCGAGCGGGGTGCCGGTGCGGTAGTCGGTGTAGCTGCTGTCGGTGCTGTCGGTGCTGTCGGTGCTGTCGGTGCTGTCGCTGTTCACGGTCAGCCCACCAATCCGGTCATGACGGAGACGGGGACGGAGACGAATCCCACGAAGAGGACGAGGGCCAGCAGGTTGGCGGCGGCCTTGAGCACCCGGTCGCGACGGGCGTTGCCCGCGCCGAGGGTCTGGGCGGCGCTCCAGAAGCCGTGCCGGACGTGGAGGGCGAGGGCGGTCATCGCGGTGATGTAGATGACGTTGCCGTACCAGGTGGAGAAGGTCGCGACGACGTTCTCGTACGGATGCCCCTCCAGCGCCCGCTCGTTGACCGTGAGCGTGGTCAGGTCGAGGATGTGCCAGACGATGAACAGGCCGAGGATCACCCCGCCCCAGCGCATGGTGCGGGTCGCGTAGCTCGCCCGGCGCCGCTTGTGGGCGTACTTGACGGGGCGCGCCTTGATGTCGCGGCGGCTCAGCTGGTAGGCGGAGACGGCATGCGCGACGACGGCGGCGACCAGGATGATCCGGGCGATCCACAGTCCCCAGTGGCTGTGCAGGACGGGCGCGCCCATGTGGCGCAGCCAGGCCGCGTAACCGTTGAACTCCTCGGCCCCGAAGAAGATCTTCAGATTGCCGAACATGTGGACGACGAGGTACGCGAGCATGATCAGCCCGGACACCGCCATCACGGTCTTCTTGCCGACGGAGGAGTCCCAGAGCGTGCGCGTGATGGACGGCCGTCGGCCCGTCCGCGTTGCCAGAGCCATGCGTCAGACGTTAGGGACCAAAGGCCTCAAAGGTCCAAGACATGATGAGGCTCATCTTCATAGGTCTTGGCTATGGGGTGGTCTAAGCTGGAGCGATGCAATTCCAGCAGCTCGTGTACTTCGTGGCCGTGGCCGAGACCCGGCACTTCACGCGGGCGGCGGAGCGGGTGCACGTCGCCCAGCCGTCGCTCTCTCAGCAGATCAAGGCGCTGGAGCGGGAGCTGGGGGCGGAGCTGTTCAGCCGGGCCCGGGGGAACATCACGCTCACCGAGGCCGGCGAGACCCTGCTGCCCCTGGCGCGGCGGATCCTGGCGGACGCGGACACGGCGCGGCTGGAGGTGCAGGAACTGGCGCAGCTGCGGCGCGGGCGCGTGCGGCTGGGGGCCACGCCCAGCGTGTGCACGGGCCTGCTGCCGGACGTCCTGCGCGCCTTCCACACGGCCCACCCGGGGATCGAGCTGCTGATCGAGGAGAGCGGCTCGCTGGACCTCGTCCGCGAACTGGCGCGCGGCGCGCTGGACCTGGCCCTCGTCACCCTGCCGCTGCCGCCGTCGGCGCCCGCGCTCACGACCGTGGAGCTGCTGACGGAGGACCTGGTGGTGATCTCCTCGGCGGATCTGCCGCCGCCGGGCGACGGCGGGCCGCTGCGCATCCGGGATCTGCGGGAGGAGCCGATGGTGATGTTCCGCCACGGCTACGACCTGCGGGAACTGACGGTGGCGGCGTGCCGGGCCGAGGGGTTCGAGCCGGTGTTCACGGTGGAGGGCGGGGAGATGGACGCGGTGCTCGGCTTCGTCCGGGCCGGGCTGGGGCTCGCGGTCGTCCCGGCGATGGTGGTCGACCACGCGGGGCAGGGGCTGCGCACCACTCCCCTGGCGGGCTCGCCGCTGCGCCGCACGATCGCCCTGGCCCACCGCACGGACGTGGCCCCGCCCCGCGCGGCCCGGGAGCTGAAGCGAATCCTGGTGGGGTGAAGCGGACGGGGGTGGGCGAAGCGGATGCGGGCGGGTGGGTGGGCGGGCGGGTGGGTAGGCGGGTGGTGGGTGGGTGAAGCGGATCGGGGCCGCGGGGCGGAAAACGGGCTGCTCAGGGCCCGTTCGCACCCGTAGTGTCCCGGCATGAGCACTCCCGCATATCCCCCCAAGCCCATACCGGGCGACCGCATCGCGGTCATCTCCCCCTCCGCCGGACTGCCCGGAATCCTGCCGCTCCCCTACGAGTTGGGGCTGGCGCGACTGCGGGAGGAGTTCGCGCTGGAGCCGGTGGAATATCCCGCGAGCCGGAAGATGGGATCCACACCCCGGGAACGCGCCGACGACATCCACGCCGCGTTCGCCGACCCCACGGTCAAGGCGGTCATGGCGAGCATCGGGGGCGATGACCAGCTCACCGTCCTCCCCCTGCTGGACCGGGAGTTGATCCGGGCCAACCCGAAGCCGTTCTTCGGGTTCAGCGACAACACCTGCCTGCTGCTGTTCCTGCGGAACCTCGGCATCGTGGCCTATCACGGCGCGTGCGTCATGACGGAGCTCGGGCGGCCGTACGCGCTCCACCCCGTGACCGCCGCTTCGATCCGCGCGGCCCTCTTCACCTCGGGCCCCTACGAGATCCGGGCCGCCGAACGGTTCCGGGACACCGACCGCGACTGGGCCGACCCCGCCACCTTCGACACCGAACCCGACTCGCGGGCCGGGGACGGCTGGCTCTGGCACCAGCCGGACCGGGTGGCCGAGGGGCGCGCCTGGGGCGGCAACCTGGAGATCCTCTCCTGGCTGCTGATGGCCGACCGGGAGGTCGCGTCGGCGCCGGAAGCGGTGCGGGGCGGCGTGCTGTTCCTGGAGACCTCCGAGGAGATGCCCCGGGCCGAGGAGGTCTTCCGGATCCTGCGCAACATGGGCGAGCGGGGGCTGCTCTCGAGCGCCTCGGCCCTGCTCATGGGCCGTACGAAGGCCTGGTCCTTCGACCAGCCGAACGACATCGAAGGCAGGCTGCGCTACGCCGAGGAGCAGCGGGAGGCGGTGCTGCGGGCGCTGAAGATCTACGCCCCGGACCTGATGGCCGTCTTCGACGTGGACCTCGGGCACACCGACCCGCAGGTGGTGATTCCGTACGGCGGCATGGTGCGGGTGGACGGTCCCGCGCGGCGGATCACCGTGACCTACTGACCGGCGCCCCGGCGGGCCCTGGACACCGCCGGGCACGTCACGGGCGGGGGCCATGGGCAGCGAGACCGCGGGCGGGGCAATCAGGGGCGGGGCGGTCGTGAGCAGGGCGATCGCGGTCGGGGAGGGATCTGTCCAACCCCTCGGCCAGCATGGCGAAGACGGTGTCGGCATCGGCCATCGCGGCCTCCTGCGCCTCGGCCGCGCTCTGCCCGGCGTCCATGCGGCGCCAGTTCTCGCGCCCCAGCTCATGCCGGGCGGTCACCAGATACAGGGCGGCCATCCGGGCCGGCAGCGACGGCGCCTCCCCGGACCCCTCCTTCTCCTCGGCTTCCGCTTCCGCTTCCCCTCCCGTTCGTGCCTTCGCTTCCCCCTCGAGTACGGCGGCGAGCAGGTCCACCTCCCGCGCGGTGTAGTGCGCCAAGCGCGATTCGAGGCTGGCGGTGGAGTAGAGCAGCCGCTGGAACACGATGACGTTCGGGTGATCGCAGAGGCCGGTGATGGGGTCGTGGGCGGCGAGGGAGGCCATGAAGTCGGCATGCAGGGCCTGGACCGGCGTCTGCCCGGCGGGGCGCTCGCGCACGACGCGCGCCGCCTCGTCCTGGTGGTCGGCGAACCGGTCCAGCAGGAGGTCCTCCTTGCTCGGGAAATACCGGAACAGGGTGGGTTTGGAGACTTCCGCGGCGGCGGCGACGTCCGCGACCGAGACGGCGTCGAAGCCGCGCTCGAGGAAGAGCTCCAGCGCGGTCGAAGCCAGCCGCTGTCGCGTGCGCTGCTTCTTGGTCTCGCGGAGCCCGGTGGCGCCGGTCGCGGGAGGGGTGGCGTGTTCGGTGATGTGTTCCATGCCGACACCTTAGCACATATTTCGTGACCGAGTTAGTTTTGTAACTTGGTTGCTTTTTCGTCGCGGAAGGGCTTCACTGGATACACGAGCCGAACGGAGGAACCTGTGATGACGGACGTACTGATCGTGGGCGCCGGACCGACCGGTCTCACCCTCGCCTGTGACCTGGTCCGCCGCGGCGGCGTGCGGGTGCGGGTGATCGACCGGCGGTCGGCGCCGCACCGCGAGTCCCGGGGCAAATCCCTCGCCCCCGGCAGCCTGGAGGTCTTCGAGACGCTCGAGGTGGCCGGGCGCATGAGGGCGACGGGCAGCATGGGGCTGGTCTTCCGCAAGTACTTCGACGGGGAGCGCATCAAGGACACCCCCATGGACTCCCCGCTCTTCATGGGGCAGTGGCAGATCGAGGAGATCCTGCGCGGCCGGCTGGCCGAATCCGGTGTCCGCGTCGAATACGCGGCCCAGGTCGAGGCGATGGAGCAGGACGCGGACGGGGTGCGGGTGGCCCTCGCGGACGGGCGGACCCTGCGGGCGGCCTATCTGGCCGGCTGCGACGGAGGGCGCAGCACCGTCCGCGGTCTGCTCGGCATCCGCTTCGACGGACACACCGACGGCGAGCAGGCGATGGTGGTCGCGGACGTGTCGGCGGCGGGACTGAGCCGGGCGTACTGGCACCAGTGGTTCACCTCGGACGGTGGCGCCGTGATGCTCTGCCCGCTGCCGGGGACGCCGGCTTTCCAGTTGCAGGCCTCCCCTGAGACGAACGACGGGGGTGAGCGGGTGGCGCCCTCGCTGGAGAGCTTCCAGCGGATCTTCGACCGGCACGCCCGGATGCCGGGCATACGGCTGACCGAGCCGACGTGGCTCTCGACCTGGCGGGTCAACGTGCGCATGGCCGACCGGATACGGAGGGGCCGCTGCTTCCTCGCCGGAGACGCGGCCCACGTCCACCCGATCGCGGGCGGCCTGGGCATCAACGCCGGTGTCGAGGACGCGGCGGCCCTCGGCCGAGCCCTCGCCGAGACCCTCGCGAGCCGGGGCGGAGAGCACGCCCTGGAGGCCTACGAAGCCGAACGCCTCCCGGCCGCCGCCCGCTTGCTGGCCGACACCTCGGCCCGCCAGGAGCGCGTCCGGACAGCGGTCCAGGAGCCCGGCCGGGGCGTGGAGACCGGCCTGACCTGACCCGGG
The DNA here is from genome assembly GCF_040296485.1 of Streptomyces sp. NPDC002138. Classification (NCBI taxonomy): domain Bacteria; kingdom Bacillati; phylum Actinomycetota; class Actinomycetes; order Kitasatosporales; family Streptomycetaceae; genus Streptomyces; species Streptomyces sp. NPDC002138. Next base: position 67,754 of record NZ_JBEOXE010000040.1, read on the forward strand.
CGCCGGGCGAAGGCGAGGGCGAGGGCGACCAGGCGTCGCGGGCAGCCGGGTCCTACCGGGTCACACCGGGTCCGGCAGCTCCCTGAGGGCGAGTTCGGCCGGGTCGGTCACCGCGGTGATCCCGGCGATCCCGGCGATCCCGGTGCTCCCGGTGCTCCCGGTGATCCCGGTGATCCCGGTGATCCCGGTGATGCGGGCGTCGGTGACGGCGAAGGCGAGCCGGGACAGCGGGGCACCGTCCTCGTGTCAGGCGATGGCGCCGGGGCGCCTGTTGACGGTCGCCGCATGCGGGCGTGCCGCGCCGCCGGCCACTCGGGCGCGGCCAGCGACCTCGGGTGGCCCCGATCGTGCACACCGTCCGCCGGGGAGCAGCCGCTCGAACCGGCCCTCCGGGACCGGATCGGCGGGCTGGGGGAACCGTCGGCGTCGGCTCCGCCGCTTGGCCCCGGCTGCCGACAGCAGCAGGGGCCGGGGACGGGGTCAGGGGGCCGGGGTTCCGGTCAGGGGGCGGGGGGCCGGGTTGGGGGCGGCGTCGCGGAGGGAGAGGGCGTGGATGCGGTCCGGGGCGCCGGGGCGGGCGTAGTACCAGCCCTGGGCCGTGTCGCAGCCCAGGGCGCGGAGCTGGGCCGCCTGGACGCCGGTTTCGACGCCCTCGACCGTCACGGCGAGTTCGAGGCTGTGGGCCAGGGCGACGATGCCCTCCACGATCTTGACGTCGACCGGATTGGCCGGCTCCTGCTGCATGCCCTGGGTGAACGAGCGGTCCAGTTTCAGGACGCTCACCGGGAGGCGGCGCAGGTTCGCCAGGTTGGAGTAGCCCGTGCCGAAGTCGTCGAGCGCGATGTCCACGCCGAGGGCGGCGAGCCGCCGCAGCGGTTCGAGGAGTTCGTCGTCGGCGCCGATCAGGGCCGACTCGGTGACCTCCAGGCACAGCGCGCCCGGCGCCAGGCCGGAGTTCTCCAGGACGGCCACGGTGTCGGCGACGAGGCCCGGGTGGTGGAGCTGGGTCGGCGAGAGGTTCACGTTGATCCGCAGGGCGGAACCGCCCAGCTCGCGCTGCCAGGTGCGGGCCTGCCGGACCGCTTCCTCCAGCACCCAGCGCCCGAGCGGCACGATCAGGCCGGTCCGTTCGGCGAGCGGGATGAACCGGTCCGGTCCGAGCACCCCGTACTGGGGGTGCGACCAGCGCACGAGCGCCTCGGCGCCGTGCACGCTGCCGTCGTGCATGTGCACCAGCGGCTGGTACTCGATGAAGAACTCGCCGCGCTCCAGGGCCGCCGGCAGGGCGTTGGTCAGACCGTGGCGGGTGATCGCGCGCGCGTCCGCCTCCTCGTCGGCGAACTCGAAGCGGTTGCCCCCGGCCGCCTTCGCGCGGTACATCGTGATGTCGGCGCTGCGCAGCACCTCGGCCGCGGTCCGCGAGCCCGCCGGGCCCTCCACGATGCCGATGCTGCCCCGGACCGTCAGCTCCCGGCCCTCGAGCCGGATCGGGGTGGCCAGGGCCGACAGGATGCGCATCGCCAGGTCGGTCACCTTCTGCTCGGTCTCCGGGCCCGTGGTCAGCGCCACGAACTCGTCGCCGCCCAGCCGGGCGACGACCTCGCCGGGCCCGGTCGCACAGCTCTGCAGCCGGTCCGCGACCTCCACCAGCAGCCGGTCGCCCGCCGAGTGGCCGAGGCTGTCGTTGACGGTCTTGAACCCGTCGAGGTCGAGGTAGCACAGGCCGAAGCGGCTGCCCCCGGCCCCGCCCAGGGCCTTCTCGAGCCGTTCGAAGAACAGGGTCCGGTTGGGCAGCCCGGTCAGCGCGTCGTGGGTGGCCTCGTACCGCAGCCGCAGGTTCAGCAGCCGGCGTTCGGTGGTGTCCTCCATCAGGGCCAGCTGGTACTGCGGCGTGCCCTCGGCGTCACGCAGCAGGGACACCGTCAGATTGGTCCACAGGACGGTCCCGTCGTGCCGGTAGTACGGCTTCTCCACGCGGTAGTGCTCGCGCTCGCCCCGCACCAGTTCCCCGTACATCCGCCAGACGTGCGGGGTGTCGTCGGGGTGGCTCCACTCGTTGACGTTGCGGCCCCGGACGTGCCCCTCCAGGCCGCCGAACATCTGCAGCAGCGTGTCGTTGACCTCCAGGACGTTGCCCTGGAGGTCCGCGATGCCGATGCCGACGGCGGCGCCCTCGAAGACCGCGCGGAAGCGCGCCTCGCTGGCGTGCAGGGCCTGCTGGGCGTCGATCCGGGCCGTCAGCGCGGACCGCGCGATGGCCTCCTGCTCCTTGAGCGTGCGCTCCCGCAGGGCGCGCGCGAAACCGGCCGCGATCCCGTGCTGCAGCCGGGCGCACCGGGCCCGGTACTCCTCGGTCTCCTCCACCCCGCCGCGGTCCGGACCGCAGTACAGGACCAGGTACGCCTCGACCACGCCGAGGGTGCCGGCCAGGGCTTCCGGGTCGGTGCAGTGCACGGCGACGAGCTCGGCGCCCACGCGCTGGCCCACGGACGCGTCGAAGGGGCGTGCGTGCAGGGCCTCGGCCAAGGTGCGGGCCAGCGGGACGAGATGGCGTTCGAACTCCACCCGGGTGAGCGAGGTGGCGGTGACCGGGAAGATGGCCCGGCTCCAGATGGTCGCGAACCGCCCGATCCGGTCCTCCCGATCGGCGGGCAGCACGGCCGGGGCCGACGCCGTGCGGGGCGCGGTCGGTGCGGCCGGTGCGGGTGCGCAGGCGCCCGGCGCGCCCTTGCCCACGGGCGCGCCCTTCGCCGCCGCCGTACCGGAGGCGGCCGCTCCCGAAGCGCCCGCTCCTGAAGCGCCCGTTCCCGCCGTGACCGCTGCCGAAGCGGCCGCTCCCGCAGCCGTCGTTCCGGGAGCCGCCGTCGCCGTCTGTGCCGGATGTCTCACGCCTTGCGTCCCACGCCCGCGAAGCCCGAGAACGCGTACGGATCTTCCTGGACCTCGCCGTCCTGCGGACCTTCCGGCCGCCACTCCGGCATCGACACGAGCCCGGGCTCCACCCACTCGAAGCCGTCGAAGAACCGGGCGATCTCCTCGCTGCCGCGCATGACCAGCGGGTTGCGGATGTCCCGGTAGACGCCGACGGCCCCGCCCGCGACCTCCTCGGTCAGCGGAACGCCCTCGTACGAGGCGTGCGTGAGGACCAGCAGGCTGCCGGAGGGCAGCGCGTCGCGCAGCTCGGCGACGGCGGCGTACGGCTCGTCGGCGTCCTCCAGGAAGTGCAGGACGGCCACCAGGAGCAGCGCCACCGGCCGGTCCAGGTCGAGCAGCCGGGTCACCTCGGGGCTCGCCAGGATGTCCGCCGGCTTGCGCAGGTCGGCGGCGGCGATGCCCGCATGTTCGGTGCCGGCCAGGACGGCCTGGCTGTGCGCGACGGCGACCGGGTCGTGGTCGACGTACACGACGCGGGCGTCGGGGCTGGCGGCCTGGGCGATCTCGTGGACGTTGCCGAAGGTGGGGATACCGGACCCGATGTCCAGGAACTGGGTGACGCCCTGGGAGACGGCGTACCGGACGGCGCGGCGCATGAATGCCCGGTTCGCCTGCATGATCTTGGGCAGGCCCGGGATGAATTCCATGGCCCGGCGGGCCGCCTGGCGGTCGACCTCGAAATTGTGCGATCCGCCAAGGTAGTAATCGTAGATGCGGGACACGCTCGGCACCGATATGTCGATGCCTGGCGGGGCCCAGGCGGGTCGCTCCATCGGGGTCTCCAAGCCGTAGTCCGTCGGCGTCCGTGTCTCGGACAGCTGTCCGAGCCGAATGTACTGATCATTGCCCAACCGGGCGAGCAAAAGCGGAAATTGGCGGTCCGTTCTTCGTCACACACCAAACACACCAGGAGCCCCGCGCACGGGGATTGATCGAAACCGACAAATACCTTTTGGGATTTGTCTGACACCTGGTCGGACACGGTCACTCGCTGGCTCAAACCTCTACGGTCCCAACTCCCCCCGTTCGGAGGAACCGAGGCCGGTGCCGGAGTGCGGGAGGGCACGCGGCCCCATGCTCCCCGGGTGAAAAGACCCTGTGCCAGGCGCCTGCTGGCGGTCCCGGTCCTGTTATGGGTGGCGCTGTCCGCCACACCGGCCGTGGCCGATAGCCGTGCCTACGCGATGCCCGGCCCGGACGACGGCCGGACCGTCGTGGAGCTGGTCGCGGCGGCCCGGAGCGGCAGCCTCCGCGTCGGTGACGGGGGTTCCCGGGGTGGCGGACATCACGGCGCCGACCACGACGACGATCACTGGAGCGACCACGGGGGCGGCCACTGCGGAGGCCACCACGGCGGGCGCCACTGCCCGCCCCCGCCCCCGCCCTGTCCGCCACCCCCGCCCCCGCCGTGCCCGACGCCCACACCCACGCCGCCCCCCACCCCTACCCCGACGCCCACGCCGCCCAAGCCGACCCCCACGCCCACCCCGAAGCCCACACCGCCCCCGCCCAAGCCGCCCCCGCCCGAGCCACCTCCACCGGCTCCACCGGCCCCACCGGCCCCACCGGCCCCACCCGCGCCGCCCCTGCGCCGGGCTCCCGCACCGCCGCCCCCGCCCGCCCCGGCGCCCCCGCCGGCCCCCGTGGTGGCGCCGCCCGCGAAGAAGCCGGTGCCCCGGCCCGCTTACCGCACGGAGGCCCGTAAACCGGTGGAGCACCACATCTCACCGGTCACCTTCACCTTGCTCACGGCGGCCCCCGCCGTGCTCGCCATCGTCGCGCTGCGCCCGCGCTGACCCGACCCTGACTCGTTTCCCGTGGGAGTTCCCTTGTCGGAATGGCTCGTCCTGTCCCTCGCGATGGCCGCGGCCTGTGCCGTGGTGCTGTCCATCGCGTCCTTCAACCACCGGCGGATCGGCGAGGACGACGATCCGCACGAAACCCCGGACGTCATCGAATACATGACGATGATGATCGGGGTGATCTACGCGATCGTGCTGGGCCTGGCGATCGCGGGCGTCTGGGAGGGCCGCGGGGCCGCCCAGGAATACGTGCGCCAGGAGGCTCAGGCCCTCCACGAGGTGAGCGTCCGCTCCGAGGTCTATCCCGTGCCGGTGCGCACCCGCATCCGGGCCGATGTCGACGCGTACGTGTCCCATGTGGTCACCAAGGAATGGAAGGAGATGGCCGACAGCGGGGACGTCTCGGGCGAGGGCGTCAAGCTGCTGGAGCGGATCCGCCGGGACGTGACCGATTACGAACCGCAGACCGACCACGAGGGGCAGGCCTACCAGCCGCTGGTGGACCAGGTCGCGGTCGTGGACGACGCCCGCAGCGCGCGTCTGCAGAGCGCCGGGGCCACCATGCCGGGCGTGGTCTGGTTCGGCCTGATCGCGGGGGCGCTGGTGACGGTGGGGCTGATCTTCACCCTGCAGATCCGGCGCTCCTTCCGGGAGCTGCTGCTGGCCGGGCTGTTCAGCGCGCTGATCGCGTTCCTGCTGTTCCTCATCTGGGACTTCGACGCACCGTTCAGCCGGGGGGTCTCGGCCACGGCCGAGCCGTTCTTCCAGCAGTTCGCGCACCTGGGGCTCAGCGGCGACTGACCCGCCGCCGACGGCCCGCCGGACCCCTCACCGGTGCGGGGTCCGGCAAACCGGGGGCGGCCCGTCCGTCCCCGGTTCGGCCCAGCGATATGCCCCATTCGCCCGCTCCTGATCGCGGGTCACCGTGGGCGCACCTAGCGTGTCGGACATCGAGGCGCACGACTCCCACGTGCGGAAACCGTTCCGCGGCTGCTCCTCGGGGATCCGGAGAAGAACATGGGCGCGATACGCACCTCAGCAACCGCTCTCCTCGTCGCCGGGGCCGCGGGCACCGTCCTCGCACTCGGCGCACCGTGCGCCGGCGCGGTGGGGGCCCAGCCGGTCACGTCCTTCGCATTCGCCGCCTCCCCCTCGACGGTCGCGCCCGGCGGTACGGTCGTGCTCTCCGTCAGTGGCTGCACGGCGGCCAGCACCACCGTCTCCTCGGGCATCTTCGACACCGTCAGCGTGCCCAAGGGCAGGACGGTACGGGTCACGGTGGACCGGGACGCCCGGCGCGGGGCCCGCTATTCCGTGAACTTCACCTGCAACAACGAGACCGGCTCCACCGATCTCACCATCGCGGGCGGTACGAGCGCCCCCACCACCCGGTCCACGGCCGCGTCCCGCGCCGTGCGCGGCGGTGTGGGCGGCAGCGTGGCCGGCATGGACGTGGGCGAACTCGCCGCGGGCGCCGGCCTCTTCCTGGCCGCCGCCGCCGCTACCGGGTACGCGATCCGGCGCCGCACGGGCGACCGCGGGCACTGATCCCGCGCGGCCCCGCTCCCCGGCGCACGGCACGTCCCGCACCGACGTGGCCTCCTCCACCGCCACCACCTCCACCGCCGGCTCCACCGCATCGACCGCCGGTTCGCCCCGAGTCCCGGCCAGGACTCGGGGCGAACCGGCGGTTCACGGGCTGATGGCCGGACCGGGGAGGCTGCCGGTCAGACCCGCCCGTGGACGGGGCGGCGGCGGCGCACCACGTGGATGCCCGCGCCGAGGGCCGCGACGCCCACGAGTCCCGCGCCGATGGCGGTCTCGGTGGCGGACGGGCCGATGGAGCCGCCGAGGCCGCCCTGCGCGCCCCGGCCCTCGAGGACGCGGAAGCGGTGGGTGGCGACGAGGCTGTTGTCGTGGCACTTGACCGAGAGGTTCTGGTCTCCGGGCCGGGCGTTGTGACGGATGTGCACGGTGGCGAAGGCGGGGGACCCGCCCGACAGGTTCGCCTGCTCGAAGTTGCCGGGCGACCAGACCGTGCCGCCGCGTTGGCAGCCCTCCGCCTTGACCTCCATCGAGGAGCCCGGGTGCACGGAGTACGGGGAGACCGCTACGTTTCTCGGGCCGCCGCCCGGTCCGCCGCCCGGGCCGCCCGCCGGGCCGCCGGCCGGCTCGTTGCTCGCGAGGGCGAACGGAGCGGCGAGTCCGACGGCGACGAAGGCCGCCGCGGTCATGGTGAGAGCGCGATGAGCACGCATGGTGGAACCTCCAGCGGGAAGCGCCCCGGAGCGGTGGTCGCCCGGGAGCATCGACGAGAACGCCTCCCATGACGAACCCTCGGCCCGCTCCGCAACCAGCGCATTTCGTCGTGCGGCCACCGGGTTGGGCGACACGCCGAGGCGATGACGGCCGATCTGACGGATCCGCAGGTCACGACCCGTCAGGCATTTATGTGACGAATACCTGGATGGGCGCATCCCGTACGGCCCCCCGCCCCCGCCCGGCCGCGGCCCGCCACCCGTTCGCCCTGCCCCCCTCGCCGTCCGCGGCGCACAGCCTTAGCGTGCGTGACGTAGGGCGTACGAAGCAGTGCACACGGGGTGGGACGGAACGCGGGTCGGGACCCCCGCGTCGGGAAGGGAGAACCATGGGCTGGGACGAGACCGTTCCGTCACGAAGACGCTCGCCGTGGGGTGTGCTCGCCCTCGTCATGCTCACGGGCCTCGCCATGGTCCGCAACGGTGCGGAGTTCGCGGAGGGGCCTCCTCAGCCGGCCGCCGCGGCGGCCGTCGGGGTGCGCCCCGAAGCGCCGCAGGCGGCGCCGAGCGCGCCCGCGGCACAGCAGCCGGACCAGATGTCGCAGCAGGTGCCGGAGCAGCTGCCCACGTCGCCGCCGATGCCGCCGCCCGAGCCGCTCGAGCACTCCTCGGTGCAGCGGGTGCGGATTCCGTCGATCAAGGTGGACGCGCCGGTGATGACGGTCGGGCTGGACGCGGCGGGCTGGATCGACGCCCCGCCGCCGCAGGACCCGAACCTGGCGGGCTGGTACCTCAACGGCATCTCGCCCGGCCAGCAGGGCTCGGCGGTGATCGTGGGGCACGTGGACAACGCGAAGGGCCCGGCGGTCTTCTACGGGCTGGGCTCGGTGCGCAAGGGCAACCGCATCGAGGTGCAGCGCTACGACGGGCGCACGGCGGTGTTCGAGGTGTACGGCGTGGAGGTCTTCTCCAAGGACGACTTCCCCGGAGCGCGGGTGTACGGGGACACCGGCGCTCCGGAGCTCCGGGTGATCACCTGCGGTGGCAGCTACTCCAAGGCCCGGGGCTACGACGGCAATGTGGTCGTCTTCGCCCGGATGGTCGAGACGCGCTGAACCGGCCGCCCGCCCGGCTCACCGGGCGGGCGTCGCCCGCGCCCCCGTCCGCGGCCCCACCGAGGGAACGTATCTTCAGTGGGGCCGCAGGCCGGGCAGCGTCATCCGGTAGCCCCGGGAGAGCAGCTGGGGCAGGTACGTGCTCAGCGCTTCGACGCTCTGCGACCGGTTGCCGCCCGCGTCGTGCGAGAGCACGATCACCCCGGGAGCGGCTCCCTTGAGCACCCGCGAGACGATCGTGGAGGTGCCCGGCTCGGTCCAGTCCAGCGAGTCGACGGTCCAGGCCACGGGCTCCATCCCCAGCTCCGCGCCGATCTCGAAGGCGGCCCGGTTCCACGCTCCGTACGGGGCCCGGAACCACTGCGGCGCCTCCCCCGTGGCCTGCTCGACGACCTCGCTCGTGCGGCCGATCTCGGAGGCGAGGTCGGGCCGGGTGAGCTTCGGGATGAGCGGGTGGGTCCAGGTGTGGTTGCCGATGACGTGCCCCTCGGCGACCATCCGGCGCAGCAGGTCCCGGTTGTCGGTGGCCATCTCCCCGCAGACGAAGAACATGGCGCGCACCCCGTAGCGGGCGAGCGTGTCCAGGATCGCGGGCGTGTAGCGGGGGTCGGGGCCGTCGTCGAAGGTGAGCACCATCTGGCTGCCGGCGGGCGGGGCACCGGGCGCGCCGGAGAGTTCCAGGATGGGCCGGGTGCGGACGGCGGGCCTGGCCGGGCGGTACCGGGGCGGGACGTCGGCGGCCATCGGGCTCAGGCGGTACGCCGTCGAGGACGCGCCCTGCCGGTTCAGCGCGGGCGCCCCGGGGGCCCCGGC